>JBHLPR010000013.1:0-45153 GCA_048939245.1 Promethearchaeota archaeon
AATTCGCCCTCCTTTCGTTTGCACTTGAAGTTCACCGCCATCAACTTCAGCTAATACCGGGCACAAATCGAGAGTTGAATCATACGGTGGAACGTGCATATTGAAAATCGCTGATTTAGGATTTTGTAATTTGGATGCCATTGTTTCAATACGTTCTTCTAGTTCCTCTTCTGGGATATCCCGAGGACATTCCCAAGGTGTGACATTGCCATAGCCGAGAGAGATCATCTCGTGATCATCGTCAATCATAACGACCTTTTTATCGGGATTGATAACATAATCTGAAGCATTCAGAGCAGGGTCGATTTCGAATCGATCATCGTTTCCGGGACACACGAACATCTTGATTTCTGAGTCTCCCAGTCTTTCTTCTGCCAATTTAATCCATCGTTTTAGCTCATCGTGCATGACTTTGTTGAAAAGTTTGTCAATCTCGTTTTTGTTTTCGCTTATTTTGTGAATTTCATCGGTGGATCCAATATATGGGTAATAGCCACTGTTTCGAATAGTTTTGATAAGCTGGTCGAGTTCTTCTTGTGTATCAATCTCGTATGTTTTGTTCATGAATGTTAACGAATAATGATTACCGTCTTGTTTGATTGGTATGATAGCTTTGCCAGTGATGTCCCCTCCCATAATGACAACATTCGCTTCATAGAAAGGTCCGGAATTTACAAATTTTCGCCAACAACGTTCTGAGCCATGAATGTCAGTTGTGAAGAAAATACGTGTCTTCATTTATTGATCACCAAATCTTTTGCTTCTGTTGAGAATTCTTAATTGGGAGAATTCAGATAGTATTGCTTCGAAGGAGAGGTCTCGAGATTAAAGACTTTCGAATCGATAAACGTTTAATATCTTAACAAAGTTGGTTAGATGCCATCTGGGTTTTGTGCAATTCTGTGTGCCACACCTTCTATGCGTACTCGTTCTTTAAGGATAATATATTACTGAAAATGATTTTCCAAATCCAAGTGTTCGAAGAATTTACCTGTTAAATTATACACCACCTGTATTCATTATGTATATTCTAGAGAGATGTAGCATATTTCGGATTTCATAAAAATTACCAAAAAAAAGTAATGGTTTTATATCATATCCATAACAATGGGGGGCACGTTTGGTATTCATAAACCAAACACACCCATTAAAGGTCATTCTTGAGATGAATGAAAAATGGGAGAAGAAATATTTGTACGAAAAGCTTCCGGTCTTGTTCGAAATGTCAGTGCTTGGGACGCTCTAGTTATGTGCATTCTGATTCCAGGCATCTTTTGGCCCTGGGTCTATCAGATGTGGGCAGTTGGTCTCCACGGTCCTGGTGTATGGACGCCACTTGCGGCGCTAATCGCAATCGCTTTCATGATTCCGAACGCCATCATGTACGTGATGTTTAGCGTTGCGATGCCCCGTTCGGGCGGCGATTATGTTTGGGTTAGCCGAATCATCCATCCAGCCGTTGGATTTGCAGTGAACTGGTACATCACCCTAATTCTGCTTTCATGGGCAGGACCTTTCGCATCCTGGATTGTCGAATGGGGTATATCGCCCATCTGGCTTACATGGGGAACCATGACAGGTGATCCAACAGGATTGATAATTTTCAATATGTTGAACATCAACGAGGTAAAACTAGCGATAGGCACAGTGATAATCGTAGCAATGGCCATCCTTTCTTTACTTGGCTCCAAGTGGGAATTCCGGGCAGAGTGGCTGGCAATTATTATGGGTTACATTGGCCTCATGGTTTGGGCTGGTGTAATGATTGCTGGTGCCCCCTTGATTGATGCCCGTATGCAATTGCTTACAGGAGGAGCCCTCTCGTTCGCGACCATAGTTTCGACAGCCTCAGGTGCAGGCTGGGTTGTCACGGCAGCGTTACCGATTGGGCTTGGAGTGACGTTCTTTGCGACCACGTATACAACATTGAACTTCCTTGGATATACTAACTCAGCATACATTGCTGGAGAAATCAAAGGGGTAACACGGTCGCATATCATCGCCATTATTGGCGCACTCTTCATTTTCGGTTTCACTGCCTTTGGTTTATATGCAGTCAACGATTATGCTCTTGGACCGGTTGTACTCAACAGTCTTGCCTATCTTGATGTAGCGGGAGATCCTCTCTGGTGGAACTATTTCCCAATTGAACCGTTAGGTAGCATTCTTTCAATGTTTGCCACAGATATACCATTTATCCCACCGTTTCTAACAGTCACCTTTGCATTTGGTTGCTTTGGTGCTGCACTTGGTCTCTTCATTTCCAGTGTTCGAAACATCTTTGCTTGGTCCTTTGACCGAGTTCTTCCCAGCTCCCTGTCAAAGGTCGATAGCAGATTTCGAGCACCCTGGGTTGCCATCATAGTGACCTTCATTATCTGTTTTATAATGAACTTCCTTTACATCTATACAACTGCCCTCGATTACTTCACCTACAGCATTCTAGCCTGGTGGATTGCGATGGTTATTGTTGGCATCGCTGGCATTATCTTCCCATGGCGAAGAAAAGACATCTTTGAACTTGCACCAGACTTTGCTAAGATGAAGATATTCGGTATTCCACTAATCTCAATATTTTCAGCGATCTCTATTCCAATATCTGTATTCATTGGATATGCATCAGTGTCCCCCGCGGTATATGGAACGATTGACTGGTCGTTTATGATCGCAGTAGTCGTGACATTCATTATCGCACCTATCATCTACTACATCAGTTACTTCTATCACAAGTCCAAAGGCATCTCGATTGCTAAGGCACAAGCGGAGATTCCACCTGAATAAACGGCTGGAATCCCCCTCCTTTCTTTTTTTTATTTACCCTTTGTATCAAGCCAAACTTGATACAACAACATTGAATACCACCAACTTTAGAAGATTGACTAATCACAAATGAAAAAAAGAGACTACCCATTAGTGGAGAAGTAGGTGTCAAAGAGTGTTTGACTTAACCAGTCTTGTTCGTGAATGTGTAAAGAACTCAAAAGGCTACAATGTTAGCCATTTCATCCGGGCGTGGTCGAATAGAGACTTATTACGAATGATGTCAAATGAAAATCCCATTCCTCCTTCAAAGGCTGTGATTGATGCTATGATAAGCGAATTAAAAACGGCCAATTTGTATCCTGCACCACCATCAGGACTTTGTGACCGATTCGCCAGACATGTAAAAATGGACCCAGAAAACATAGCTGTGTGTGCGGGTTCGATGGAGGTAATCGATGTTCTAATCCGAACATTTGTTGAACCTGGTCAAGAAGTCATAATTCATACTCCCACATTCTCAGCTTACGAAAAATTTGCCAACCTCCATGGAACAAAACTAACTTCAATAAAAATGAGCCCTCCTGAATTCCTATATCCCTTTGAAGAGATGGAAAAACACATTGCTGATAATACGAAAATCGTTTTTGTCTGTACACCAAATAATCCAACAGGAAATTATTGTACCAAAGAAGATATCCGAAGATTAGCAAGAAACAATGTAATTGTTGCTGTAGACGAAGCCTACGCCGAGTATATTGACCAAAATATGACAGATCTCATCTCCTCTCACCCCAATGTGGTCTTCATTCGAACACTTTCAAAGGCTTGGGGCCTTGCAGGGTTACGTATTGGCTATTTGATTGCCGATGAAAGAATTATTGAGTATTTCAGTCGGGTCGCTCAACCTTTCCACATCTCAATGCCTATTCAACGAGGAGTGGAAGCGGCCTTTGATGACCCAAATTACTTGCGAGAACGTGTTGAAGCCAATAGAGCAGGTGTTGATTTTATCCGGAAAGAGCTAGAAGCAATTCCAGGAGTTGAAACATTTCCCTCAAGTGGTAATTTCGTGTTAATCAATGCTGGCGGTACTGGCCGAGATACTAAAGAAATCATCGAAACCCTCTTAGACGTGGGAATCTTTGCAAGAGATATGTCTAGCCATCGTTTGGGTGGCGCATATTTCCGAATTACGGTGAGTACACCAGAAAACAATCAACGATTTGTTGAAGCACTTAAACGCATTCTCAAAGCATAAACCTCACTAGCACCTTTAGGAAGGAGGCAAGATGACTAAAAAAGACGGGTACATAATTGCACACGATTTTGGCACGAGCGGAGATAAGGCTGTTCTAACAGACCTCAAAGGGAACGTTCTTGCATCAGAATATCGAGAGTACCAGCTTCTCTACCCGAAAGCCCATTGGGTGGAACAAAATCCAAAAGAGTGGTGGCAGGCATTTTGCACCACGACCAAAGCTGTAGCAAAGAAAGCAAAATCCCCTGATGACATTCTAGCCATCGCGCCATCAGCACAGATGATTACCATAATGCCTGTTGATAAAACTGGAAAGCCCTTACGAAATTCAATCAGTTGGCTGGATTTACGGGCAACAAAACAAGGAGAATGGCTTCAAGAATTCACAGACGAAATTTATCCAATACTGGGAATGGCACCATCAGCAAAAGACATTGTAAGTCGCATTCTTTGGATAAAAGAGAAGGAACCAAAAATTTATGCTAACACGCACAAATTCTTAGATTGCAAAGATTTTCTCGAATTTAGACTCACAGGTAATTTTGTTACCGACTGGAGTAATGCTTCGCTTTATGGGCTTTTCAATATCCATGAACACAAATGGTCAGAACGTGTTTGTGAGATCATCGAGATATCCCCAGAAAGACTCCCCGAAGCACATCCCTCAACAGAGATCATTGGAGAAGTAACAAAAGAAGCAGCGCAAGAAGTTGGCGTTCCCGCTGGAACACCCGTTGTAGCAACAGGAGGCGATGTAGCGGTTGCCGCCATTGGTTCAGGAAGTGTGCGTGAGGGTGACAGTCATGTTTGCATCGGAACTGCTACGTGGATTGGGGTCACCACAAAAGAGGTGTTAATTGACCCACATAAACGCTATTTAACAATGTGTTCTGGCGACCCAGAAAAAAACATCCTCATGGGAGAAATGGAAACCGGAGGTGCTGCCCTCCGTTGGTTACGTGATCTTCTTCAGAATTTCCAAGATTCACCTACACCTGGGAGTATTACCTACTCTAAACTGGACCGATTGGCTGATGAGGTTCCTCCAGGATCTGATCAATTACTTTTTACTCCCTGGATGTCCGGTGAACGATCTCCCCTTAACGATCATAACGCTCGAGGAACTTATCTGGGCTTAAAACTTGGACACACAATGGGACACCTAATTCGAGCCATCTTAGAAGGAGTTGCATTCAACATTCGATGGATTCTCGACTCCGTAGAGGAAACCGCTCCATTTGAAATTCACAGCATCTGCGGTGTTGGAGGAGGAGCAGCTAGTGAATTATGGATGCAAATCATCTCAGATGTAACAGGTCGAACCATTCGTATCGTCGAAGAACCACTAAACACCGGATCGATTGGGGCTGCTTTAACTGGCGCTGTTGCGCTGGGAATCTATCCAAGTTTCGAGTCGTTATTAGAAGTAATCCATACAAAGACGCAGTTACAGTGTAATCAACAGACATATGAATACTACACGCAACTATATCCGATCTTTAAACAATCATATCAACAACTGTCTCCAATCTTTGATAGTTTAGCAAAGATGGATGAGCATTAGGATATAAATCGCAGAAGTAACATCTCTTCAACAACAATTGCAGGATGTCAATATTTAATGAACGAAACCCCGAAGGCACCAATGTCTGATAAAGAATTTCTAAAAGAAGCCACACACATCGTCGATCAAGCGGAAGAACATGGTCTAGCAATACGCATACTTGGAGCATTAGCTATTAGAATGCAGACCCCGCATAAAATCGACCTTCATAAAAATCTAGATCGTCTAGGGGAGGGGGGAATGAGCTTTACCGATATCGATTTAATTGGTCCCAAAAGTCAACGACGGGATATCGAAAAGTTTTTTGAAAAAACACTAGGTTTCGAAGTTGACCGTTATGCATTATTAGCCGCTAAAGACCGATACATTTACCATCATTCGCAAAAGCCCTATTATGTTGACGTATTTTTGGACACGTTGGATTTTAGCCATGAAATCAGATTTGCTCGAAAAAAGGACTTTCATAGATTACTCCTTGATAAACCAACAATTACCTTAGCAGACCTGGTTTTAGAAAAAACTCAGATTCATGACATCAATGAGAAAGACATCAAAGATCTCATCACATTATTCGCAGGTCAAGAAGTAGGTACTACGGATAAAGAACCAAAAACTATTAACGAAATCTATATCGCAGAAATTCTTTGCGACGATTGGGGATTTTGGTATGATGCAAATACGAATCTGAGGAAGGTTATCGAATTTGTTCAGAAATATTCTGATGAACAACTAATCAGTCGTGATGAATGTAATCTTGTCGTTGCCCGCGTCGAGAAATTGTTGAAGACCATCGAAGAGACTCCAAAGACAAAGAACTGGCAGAAACGAGCGAAGAAGGGAACGAAGAAAAAATGGTGGAAAGATGTCGAAGAATCTGATCGGGGAGCTGACCAGCATACCATCCAAAAGGATGGTTGGTTCTAGATTCAGACATTATTGAACACAAACCACCACTCTCAAGTGGATATACCGTCTAATGTTGACTCCCAGAATTTTAAGTGTAAATTTAGATATTTTTCCAATTGCGAAATAACAACTGGCAAAAAAATTGTTGTAGTAGAAGGCTTTTTTAGCAGAAGAGAATCATAATGGTGACCCACTGGAGAGTGCGCCATGTGCAGTTGCTATTACCCCCACCATTGGACGCGATTGTCACGTTATTAATGATTATCATCTTTCCTGGGTTCCTATTCCTGACAGGTTATGCCTTCTACATGGAATGGGTGGACCGGAAATTTTACGCTGACCAACATCACCGCATCGGCCCATTATACACAGGCTGGCGGGGCATCCTTCAACCCTTTGCAGACTTTGTCAAACTGATGGCAAAAGAGGATGTCACCCCCGCAGCGGTAGATAAAATTGGCTTTACCCTCACCCCGATACTAGCGTTAGCCATTCCTATAACTGTCCTTTTACTAGTCCCAATCGGCATTTCTCAGACGGCCTTCTTTACGGTGACCGGAATCATGTATTTTGAAGGGGACCTGTTAATGATCGGCTTCTTTAGCACCATGTTTACCATAATGCTCTTCATTGCTGGCTGGTCCTCATCGAACCGGTTTGGATTTACGGGAGCCATGCGTGGTATCGTGCAGATGCTGGCTTATGAAATTCCCTTAGTACTTTCACTCTTTGCCGCGGGCATGGTTGCAGGAAGTCTCAGCTTGAGCGGCGTCGTAATCTACCAAGCCAACCTCGGATTACCCCTCATCGTGAATCCTGCGTTCATTGGCCTATTCATCGTCTTCCTCATCGCCGCACAAGCAGAAGCTGAACGCATTCCCTTTGACGCCCCCATCGCGGAAACCGAAATCGTTGGTGGCTGGGAAACCGAATTCTCTGGCAAGAAACTCGCCTTCTTCCGCCTTTCCAACAACTTCGAAGTCCTACTTGCCGCAGCCCTTGGAACCGCCGTCTTCCTCGGTGGCCCCCTCGGTCCAGAAGTCTTTATGGTATTCCTTGCCAATGGAGGCTTTATTCCCGGCGTCAACATTAGCTCAGGGCAATACATGACCTGGATAACTGGGAATATGCCCTTCCTCCTTATCCCCGCCGTTGCTGCGATCTACTACACGTTCTGGTTCATCATAAAAACGACCATTATCGTCCTAATCTTATCCAATATGAAGGCCCTCATGTCCCGCTGGCGCATCGATCAAATTGCCCATGACAGTTGGAAATGGGTCATCCCTATAAGCCTCCTCTTGGTAGGTATCTTGCTAGCCTGGCCCTTCATAATGGACTTCATCGTCGCCCTATCCCCCTAGGAGTGTGAAAAAAACATGCCACGACCTGGAGCAATGGAAACCGAAATCCTAAGCACTGTTCTCAAAAGAAAATCTGCCACTATCCGCTATCCCTTCCAAGACGCCGTCCGTCCCGAACGGCTCCGGGGCAAAATCGAGCACGACATCGAAAAATGCACTGGCTGTGGTCTCTGCAGCCGTGATTGCCCCGCTACCGCTATAGAAATGGTTCCATCCACCAAAACCAAAACCCAAAAGAAGCCTAAATTCCGCTTCGACCGCTGCATTTGGTGCGGCACCTGTGAAGCCGTCTGCCCGAAGAAGGCAATCACTTTGACACCGAATTTTGAGTTGGCGGCATTTACATTGAAGGATGACCATCTATTTGTCGTATCAGAGGATCCGGAGCCTGCAGAGAAAGTCGAAGAGTAGCCTGAACGTGTTGTTAGGACACTTTTAGTTGATTCGATTAAGTAGTGGATTCTGGGATAATCGAATAGTTAGAAATTTAATGTTGTCCTTTTAGTCGTTCTAAGAGTCGATCGACGACATGTTGGAAGGCATTGGCGACCGGAGATTTGGCATCAGTGACGATGAAGGGTTTTCCTTCGTCGGAGAGAGTCATGACGCGGGGGTCAAAGGGGAGGTCGCCGAGGTAGAAGAGGCTGAGGTCTTGAGCGGCTTGTTTGCCGCCGCCTTTGCCGAAAAGGTTGGTGACTTTGCCGCAGTGGGGGCAGTGGAAGCCAGACATATTTTCGATAAGACCGAGGATTGGCACGTTCATGGTACGGGCCATTGTGGCTGCTTTACGGGAGTCGAGAAGGGCGACTTCCTGGGGTGTGGTGACGATGATGACACCGTCGAGGTCGGGGAGGAGTTGCATGATGCTGAGGGATTCATCACCGGTGCCAGGTGGTAGGTCGATGATGAGGTATTCTAGTTTGCCCCAGTTGACTTTGGAGAGGAATTCGCTGAGGACGCGCATTTTGAGGGGACCGCGCCAGATTACGGGGGTGTCGGCGGATTGGAGGAGGAATTCCATGGAAACGCTGAGGATGTTGAGGGGACCTACAACGGGTTCGAGGCCTTTGTCCCCGCCAATCATGCGGGTGCCTTCGAGGCCCAGCATTTTGGGGACGTTGGGTCCAGTGATGTCTGCGTCGAGGATGCCAACCACGTTTCCTTTCCAAGCGAGTGCGGTGGCGAGGTTGATGGCGACAGTGGTTTTACCAACGCCACCTTTACCGGAGAGGATGGCGATCTTATGTTTGACATGGCGCATTTTTTCAGCGATTTCTTGTTCAGCACTAGTTTGAGCGCCAATCTTGAGATCTTTGGGAATTTTACCTGAGGGTTTAGAGGTGTCTTTCGGCATAGAAATAATCACGACCAGAGAAGAGTCGGATGTTGGCTGCTTTATGGGGAACACCTTTAATGTTACGCATCAGCAAAGCACAATAACTCCTCAAATCGGGTAGGGTTCAGCTATTGAGTTAATGCGTTGTGAGATGATTTCATGGTCCAAGTAATTGCACATCGGGGAACAGGAATAGGTCAGCGCGAGAATACCCTTCAAGCTTTTAAAACTGCTATCTCTTGGGGCGTCGATTGTATTGAATGTGACATTCGAAATTCACGCGATTGGGTCGCTGTAATTATACATGATCTATCATTAGACCGATTTCCCAGTACAACAGGAAAAGTCGCTGATTATTCCTTATCAGAATTAAAAGCGATAGAAATTGGTAAGGTAGAAAGAATTCCGACATTGACCGAATTTTTCGACTTGGTAGCACCTAATAAAGATGTAGGTATTGACTTGGATGTCAAGATTATCGGTATGGAAGCCCAGATAATGGATAGGCTTCAAGAATACGATTTGGTTCATCGAACGATGATTTCATCGTTTATTCAACCAGTATTGAAAGAAGTTCGCAGACTTAACGATGATATTGTGACAGCTCTTTTGTATGAGTATGATTTGCGAAATCCGGTTGAAGTGGCAAAGGGTCTTGGATGTACGGCGATAAATCCGCAATTGCATTTTATTGATTCAACGCTTATAGCGAAATGCCATCGAGAAGGATTGAAGATTAATCCGTGGGTGATTAATGAACCTGAGGAAATGCGTCGATTCATTGAATACGGTGTTGATGGTATAATTACTGATTTGCCCCTACTTCTACTCAAGATGCTCAACCGTGGAAGTTGATGAAGCATGCATGAGTTCTTGGAAAAGTTAGTCTTCGCTGATGCTCCGCCGGGTCGAGAAAATGAGATTCGCGATATTATCGTACGGGAACTGGATCCGTTAGTTGATGAGATAAGAATGGATGCGCTGGGAAATGTTATCGTGACAAAGAGAGGGAGTACGAAAAAATCTTTGATGCTGATTGCGCATCAGGATGAGGATTGGGCGCTTCTTTTAACTCATATTGATGATGATGGGTTTCTCCGATTTATCAGACTTGTCGGACATCGTTGGAATATACTGGGGCAGCGAGTCACCATCCACGGAAAAAAGGGAAAAAGGAAAGGTGTGGTTGGACTTGCTGCACCCCACCTAATCCCGGTTAAGGAATTACAGGAAGGGTATGTACCGGATTTTGATAAGATGTTCATTGATTGTGGAGCTCAGAGTGCAGACGACGCCTTAGCTATGGGGATAGAGCGGGGGCAATACGTTACGGCAGAAAAACACTTTGAGGTATTGCGGAATGGTCGGTTGCTTGCAAATAGTTTTGATAATCGAGCCGGGCTTGCTGCAATGATTGAGGTTTTTCGACGTATTCATGACCAGAAGCTAGCGATGAATGTGGTGGGTGTGGCCTCAGTCCAAGAGGAATTGGGCACACGGGGAGCTGGACCAGCAGCGCACCAGATAGAGCCAGATTTTGCTATCGCGTTGGATGTATCTCCCACTGGAGATCATCCCAATATCAAAGAAGGGTTAGTTCCGGTTAAGTTGGGGCAAGGACCTGTCCTGTTGAAAGCCGATCAATTTCATGTGACGTCATCGAGACTTAACTCGTGGATAATTACTGTCGCAGAGAGGCAGCAGATACCCTTACAAGAGGTGGTGTTACGTGCCCCCATTCACTTTGGTACGGATGCTGCAGCTGTTGAAGTCATTAAATCTGGAAGTCAGACAACATCTTTACTAATACCCACTCGTTATTTCCATACAACAAACTCGTTGATTCAATATTCAGACTTGGAACTCACAGTCAAGTTGCTAATAGCGTGTCTGCAATCCCTTAATCAACTTAGGTAATAAACTGGTCTTTGTTGGAACAAGAGAAATTGTGTACTCAGCTATTCTATGAGACCGAGGTCACGCATGTGGTCAGCGAGAAGATAGATGGCTTTTCGGGTGATAGTCTCTTTGTTAGTTCCTGCACAGACGATGCGTCCACTGCTGAAGATAAGGAAGACAGCTTTGGGTGTTTTCATACGGTAGATGAGTCCTGGGAAGACTTCGGGCTCATATAGACACCGTTCGAGAGCCATCTGGGCCATATCTAGGTCCACGCGACTGTGTAAATCTCCAGAGGCCACAATGTTTTGAATCGTGATTTTTGGTGTCCCGGATACGGTGATGCCAGCTTTGCGAATCTTGGCAATTACGTTTTCAACGGCTTTTTCAGCTTCGCTTTCTCGTCGTAATCCTGTGATGACCATCCGTCCGCTATTGAAAACGAGAATGGTAGCTTTAGGGTTTTTTACGCGGAGCATTAACCCAGGAAATTGTTCAGGGTTATATTCGGCGTCCCGTTGTTTGCGGGCTAGAAGATTGAGATCAATTTTCGCGTCGACTTCGACGCTTGCAACTACGTTTTCTATTTTATATTTGGGTCTCTTTGGCAAAATGAATACCTCCCAGTCGGGTGAAAGTGTGCTTTATAAAGTTTTTAAAGACCTTTTATAGAATGGTTGTCACCCTTATAAACCTTTTATAGGACCGCGAAAGGTCCGTATAAGGGAAAAAGTGGAGATTTCCGGCTCACGATTAGCCGGATGATGAAAGACTATGTATAAGGACCGGGGGTGGTATCAATGGCATCCCGTTGTGTTGACATGGTGTCAATGTATTCCTTGTAAGCCTTCAGCATTTCTGGGGTGACACTGGGTTTGATTTTCTTTAGAGCAGCTTCGAAATGTTTAGCGTTGACCGTGGTGAGTTTGTCTTCATGACGTATGGCATACATACCGGCTTCGCGGACAAGATTGGCGAGGTCAGCGCCTGAGTAGCCTTCCGTTGTTTTGGCAATCTGTTCGAAATCTACATCATCAGCAAGAGGCATGTTTCGTGTGTGAACTTTGAGGATTTCGATCCGGGCATCCTTGTCAGGTGGTGGAACCATAATGATTCGGTCAAAGCGTCCTGGTCGAAGGAGTGCTTTGTCGATGATTTCGGGGCGATTAGTAGCTCCGATGACAACGACACCTTTGAGTTCCTCCATTCCATCCATTTCAGCGAGGATTTGATTGAGAACAGATTCGTAGACATGGCTGCCTTGCCATTGACCTCTCGCGGGGGCAAGACTATCTAGTTCGTCAAAGAAGATAATACTGGGGGCGACTTGACGGGCTTTCCGGAAGATTTTCCGTATACCTTTCTCAGATTCACCTACCCACTTACTGAAAATCTCGGGTCCACGAATGGCAATGAAGTTAGCTTCACTCTCAGTAGCGACTGCTTTCGCAAGGAGTGTTTTTCCTCCGCCTGGGGGTCCGACAAGGAGAATGCCTTTGGGAGGTTGGACGCCAACTTTTTCGAACTTGCCAGGGTATTTGAGCGGCCATTCAACTGCCTCGCGTAATTCGGCTTCTACCTCCTCCAAGCCTCCCACATCGTCCCATGAGACTTTGGGGATTTCGAGATAGATTTCGCGTAGAGCGGAGGGTTCTGCTCGACGACGAGATTCTTCAAAGTCTGCTCCTGTGACCTCGAGACTTTCAATAATTTCTGCAGGAAGAGGTTGATCTTCTTCCAAATTAATCTTGGGGAGTATGCGACGTAAGGTATTCATCGCGGCTTCCCGTGCAATCGCTGCAAGGTCAGCACCAACCATTCCATGGGTTGCATCCGCGAGAGCATCAAGATCCACATCTTTGGACAGAGGCATTCCGCGCGTATGAATTAACAGGACTTCCTTACGTCCATTTCGTGTGGGAACTGGAATCTCAATTTCTCGATCAAACCGTCCAGGACGTCGAAGGGCGGGGTCTAGAGCATCTTGCCGATTAGTTGCTGCGATAACAATGACTCGACCACGTGCTTGTAGACCATCCATGAGTGCGAGGAGTTGGGCAACAACACGACGTTCCACTTCTCCTTGTACTTCTTCGCGTTTAGGTGCAATACTGTCAATTTCATCGATGAAGATGATGCTTGGAGCCCGTTCAGAGGCTTTTTCAAATAACTCGCGAAGACGCTTTTCCGATTCTCCATAGAATTTACTCATAATCTCGGGTCCATTGATGGAAATAAAGGTGGCATCGGATTCATTAGCTACAGCGCGGGCAAGCAGAGTTTTTCCTGTGCCTGGTGGACCAAAGAGGAGAACCCCTTTGGGTGGATCAATTCCGAGCCTGTCAAAGAGTACGGGGTGTTTCAAAGGGAGTTCGATCATCTCTCGGACACGATCAATAGCCTCATCGAGCCCACCAATGTCTTCGTAGGTGACGAGTGGAGCTTTTGCTGTAACGTCCACCGCTTCGGGTTGGATCTGGATAACGGTGTCTTCCGTGATCTTTACAACACCTTTGGGTGTGGTGCTTGTGACAACAAACTTGATTTCGCCAAGTGCAAAGGGAGCACCTGCGCCTCTCATCATAGCTTCAAATACAGAATAATCACCACTTCGAATAGCTCCGGATCCTGCTGTACTGATGATATCACCAGGAGCTACGGGTCGTTGATTTAGACTGGGTTTTACTGCTTCGCCTTCGGCGACTATTCGAACACCTCGTTGAGCTGGGGCGAGTTCCACTCTTTTGGCTGGGGGTGGGTCGATGCGGTTGACTTCTACAAATTCTCCGATACCTGTACCGCTATTGTTTCGGACAAGTCCATCCATGAAGATTTTTCCTGAACCTGCATGAATGGATTGGCCACGCCAGACACGTGCACCAGTGGCCTTTTTTCCTTTAATCTCAATGATATCGCCAGAGGTTACTCCAAGGCGTTCCATAACCTTGGGGTCTACACGGACAATCCCGCGACCGGCTTCATCGCTAGGCAGTGAGACAACACGCAGTTGAATTTTATTTGACATTTAATCAGTTTCCTCCATTAGGTGAGATAAGCGTTTACGGACTATTTGGAACTCCGAGGCCATCAACTGGAAGAGTGCTTCATATGTATCAAAGTAATGGTCGATCATGGCTTGGAGCAATTGATCGCCATCCTTTGTTAGGCGATAGTATCGACGCATGGGTCCACGACCCTCACTGCGGACTTTGATATCGCCTACAATCCAGCCCTTTTCGGCGAGCCGATTGAGGAGGGGATAGATGGTTCCAGGTTCCAGTTGAATGCGCCCTGCCGACATCTCATCGATTAGTGCGCTTATCCGCGCTCCATAAAGGCTTTCTTGTCGTAATAGGGTGAGTACCCAGAACTCAAGAATGCCACGGTTGATTTCACGAGTCCACTCTCGGAGTTTATCGTGGGTTTTGTCGGTGGAGCCATCAGTCATTTTGAGTTTCTCCAAATATATAGTATAACTATATATAGTATGACAAAGCAGTATTACTACCATATATAAACTTATCGAATTTAGAATCCACAAAATTACAGACGGAACCAATTAGTGAAGTAAATATAGACTAAGCCATTCCCTCCGAGGCAGAAAGACTTTAAAAGACGCATTAGACATTGGCTCAGAACCCAAAGACCAGCAACTTCAAGGTGACTCATTAGTGAAACTGTCACTTCGCGTTTGCACTCTATTGATCGCAGTATTGTTCATTACTTCATTCGTTGGATTGCAGAACTATACCCCTATTGCAGCAGAAACAGACGTTCAGATCACCGACGTCCAAGTACCGAACGAAGTTGCCCAAGGCTCGACTGGGCAAGTTCAAGCAACCGTGCAGAATTTACTCAACGTTTCATTGGAGGGGTTTGCTCATTTTTTAGATATGTCTGGAGAGATTCATAGTATCAACCCAGCTAATCCACTTACTCATATTGTGAATTTCACAATTGGACCCGAAGAATCACTTACGGTTATCGTTGATTATGTAGTAAATGAAACAGCAAGTGTGGGTGTTCACACGGTAACCTTTGAGATAAGCGTCGGCGGTTTTTCCTTCTTATTCGAGCAGTATTCGATTAATGTGGTTTCTGTAGTAAGAATCGTCGATATCATGCCCGGAAGCGTGTTTTCTCAAGCTCAAGCGGGACTTTTGTTAGTTTCAATTGAAAATCGCGTGGACCTAACCAAGACAGTGCGTATTGAGGTCTTTGGACCTAAATTTGTCAACATGTCCCAAGAGGTTGATATCGCACCAGGGATGAACACCGTGGCGATTCCGTTAATGCCGAATGTTACCCACGTATATGATTTTGGCATATTTCCTGCAAACGTTTCAGTGTACTTCTTTGAGGAATTAGTTAGTAGTCATATTGTGAGTATTCCCGTCGATATGTCACTGGTCAACAAAACCGTTGCCATCATTCTTCCTGTAGGAATTTTTCTCATACTCGTTGTCTTCTACGCGTTTCGCAAGCGCCAGCGAGAACGCTCTGCAGCAGTTAGTGAATAGCGTTATTAGGAGGAGGCATAGTCTTACCATGTTACTGTTGGTTTGTGGTAAGCTATGGCATCAAATCCATGGGTTCGTCTACGGCAAGAAATACTAGCCTGCCATAAATGTGACCTTTCGAAATCACGGACACAGGCAGTGCCCGGTGTTGGACCCCAAAACGCCGAACTAGTCATTATCGGAGAAGCACCAGGTCGATATGAAGATCTTCAAGGCGAGCCATTTGTTGGTGCAGCAGGAAAATTACTAACTAGACTGCTTGAAGGTATAGGGATCAAGCGAAAAACAGTGTTCATCACAAATGTGGTGAAGTGTCGTCCTCCAGAAAACCGACAGCCCCTGGCTGTAGAAAAAGAAACCTGTTACCCGTATCTTGTCCGCCAACTGAACCTGATTTGCCCCAAAGTAATTGCCTTAGTAGGTAGAGTACCTACGGAAACAATGCTAAATAAATCGGTTCGAATGGGGGCAGCCCATGGTCAAAGCTTCGAACACGAGGGTCGAACATATTTTGTAATGTATCATCCTGCGGCAGGTTTGTATAACCAAGAACTGGTTCCAGAAATGGAGACAGACATGCGAAAAATGAAGCAGCTATTGGACAAAGAACCACAGCCAGAACCAAAAAAGGGTCAACAACCTCTAAGCAATTTCTTCGAAAACCCATGAATTGGTGTCGGTTTCATTCTTCATTTTCCATCATTGATTCGAGTGCAGCCCGGCGTCGCGCTAGGAATGATTGAAGTTCACCTTGCATTTGAGCACGGATACCGAGTCCACCTGAAGCAGCTGCACCCATTGGGGATGTTGGGGCTTGTGGAGGGGGCGCTGCAATACCTGGAGGAGAACTGGGACCAGCGGGTGATTGGGGCATGCCGGGACTGCGCGGAGCTTCCATTGGTGAAGGGGGAGGAGTTGCAGCTGAAGGAGTGGTTGGAGCAGTTTTGGGTCCACCCATGCGAAGCACTGTGTCAACTTGGGTTTCAATTATAGCGAGGCGATTCCTTAATTCGTCCATCTGTTTTTCGAGCGAGCCGACACCATTAAGGAAAATTGTGGCTACTCGTTCAAGGACGTTAGCTAGTTCCTCGATTTTTTTGGTGGTGTCTTTTTCTGCTGCTAAAAAGTCGAATCCGCCGAGAGCCATTCTGCATCAGGTTCAAGTTGGATTGGATAGTTTAAAACCTTGTGGGGTAACTGATCAGCTCTTTATAGTTTTAGGGGAAACCTAAACAACTAACCTTAGAAAGACAAGATGACAAATGGTGTCTCGATTCATGCTAGCCCGAATGCATTATCAACGCTTTATTAGCTGGGTATTGGAACTTCGGCATCGTCGAATACAGCATGAGTGGACTGTGGAATGGAATGGGCTTCGTATTCAGATTTGCCCACAGGTTTTCAATCCATTTACGGGTCGTACAACTCAATTTTTTATTAGACATATGAATATCCGACCTGATAGCCATGTGCTAGAGATTGGGACAGGATCTGGGGCGATTGCAGCGGCTGCCGCACAAAACGCTCAGTTTGTTACTGCGACGGATGTAAACCCATACGCTGTCCGGTGTGCACAGGCCACGATGCGACAAAATGGGTTGATGAATCGCGTAACGGTTCGATTAGGGGATTTGTTTGTCCCCGTCCATGGAGAGCGCTTTGATATCATCTTGTTTAATCCTCCCTATTTTCGGTTTGACCCTCAGAGTTGGATGGCAAAAGCATGGTGTGCGGGGTCAAAGCACCAATTGATTGTCCGATTTCTTGAGGGAGCACGAAAGGTGTTGAAACCGTCAGGAGAGATTCAGATATTGCTAAGTTCAGCGAGTGATTTGCCTCAGATAATTGGACTTATCAAAATGGCGGAGTTCAGAATCGAACTTATCAGCCAAGGTCAGATTTTGGGACCGTTGGAAAGAATCTATCTATTCCGGTTGATCTGATTTTCGTCGCATCTTCGCCAATAAAGTGCTCCAGGGTATGAAGAAGAGACCAATTAGTACAATGCCGATTATAAGATATAGGGTGTCCATGATAGGATCGGAGCCTCCACCAAAGATTTGGAGCAGAATGGCTTGCAGGAATGGAAGTTGGGCGCCGATGGTGATTATCAAGGCTAATACGACTTTGCCAAAGAAACAGAAAAGGAGGGCTTTCCAAAGCGGATATTTGGTTGCTCCGAGGGCGATGAGGAGGATATCATCGGGGAGAGGAGTGGCTGCGTAGATGAAGATTAGAAGTCCGCCATAGCCGCGTTCGATTTGCCTGCGGATTTTGAGGATTCGTTGTCCTGTAGGTGATTCTTCTAAGGATTCGCTTTGAGTGCGTCCAAGGAGCCAGGCAACCGTTTCCCCAATGGCGGCACCGGCTCCTGCTACCACGCCAAGGAGAAGTGCATCAAGGTACGTGAATCCAGGCTGGAGGGCGATAAGGAGGAGGATGAATAGGTAGGGAATGGGAAAGATGACGGTGAAATTACCAAAGATGCTGATAAGGAAGATCCCGATATAGATTCCCATGGGTCCGAAGACAGCTAAAGCCCATGCAATGATGCTGTTCATTATATCGAGGATGGATAAGCCGATAAGCACGGGAACAATGAGTAAAACCGCAAAGAAGGTGACAAATACCAAGAAGCGGAGGGTGCGGTTGACATCACTTCTTTGGACTTGGGCTTGCCAGACTTGGCGGAAGGAGAGGTCCTTTCCCCGATAGACTTTGCCTAGCCCCCAAATGAAAAGGATAACCCCAGGGAGCAGATAACTCAATGCCGCGATTAGGGAGGCTGTTGTAATGTTGGAAGGAAGAAGGAATATACCCATGGAACTGAGAAAATACGGTATGAGTAGTAATACACCCAGAAGGAGGAAAGCTCCGCTGCCAAGTGTTAGGAAGAATTTAGCATCCCCTGCCCGTTCTTCAGTTGCATTGATTTCTGGGGATGAAGTGGGGGATGGTTCAGTCACACAGGTCTACCTCAACCGTATATTTAGTTAACCTAGTTCTCACTGTAGAATGGATAGCCCTGAGTAATGTGTTAATAAAAATGGGGTGGGTCAAATGAAAAATGGCGGAGAGAATTAATTATCTCGTAATAAGAAACACAAACTCTCAACCCTCATGAACCCCTTGGAGAAGCCGCCTGTAAATATCCTACTACACTTTGAAATTTATGATTCCCTTTTCGTCAGAACCTACGACATTAAGGTGAACTTAGATATTCGCCATAACTTCGAAATATTAAAGACTTGTGTTCGCTAGTTAGCTAATTAACTTCGATAAACCTATCAAACATTCGAAGTAGGGCAGAATAATGGCAGATGAGGACACCTCAAAGCTTCTTGTCTTAATAGGAGCAATCTTTCAACTAATTACTGCAATTCCTCTATTGTCTTTGGGCATATTCTTTGTCATTATTATGTTGCCGGCCTTCTTTTTGATCCCATTCTTTTTATTCATAATTTTCCCTGCAATTTTCCTCGTTTGGGGCATCGGTTGTTTGATACTCTCTATCTATTGGTTCAAATGGCGTCATGAACCTAGTGCCCACAAATCATCACTTATCGCCACAGGCATTATTGGCTTAATAATCGGCGGAACAATTGGTGGACTTTTAACGTTAATTGGTGGGGCCCTTGCACCTGAAGAAAATGCATAATCCTTGGAAGCACAGCATTTGGCAAAAGATATCTAAAAAGCGCTTCATCCTAATTATGAAAAAACCTTAACCTCAAAGTTCGAGATTAGTGAGTGTTAAGTAAACATGATTATCTCGTAATCAGTGTGGATGTTCGTTCTACATTTCGAAGACCACGCATGCGTTCGACGAGAACATAGAGGTCTTCCATGGATTTGGATTCCACCGAGACAATGATGTCCCAAGAGCCTAGGGTGGTTCGAGCTTCCTTGACTTCTTTGAATTCTTTTAAGCTCTCGATGATATCATATTCCCGTCCAGATTTTGCTAAGATGAGAACGTATGCAAGAACGACGGCCACTCCGAGTCACCGATTGGGACGGACACCTTAAGAGGTTTTAAGTCTTTTTCTCTTTTGTGTGGGTGAGTTCGCGGAATGCGACTTTGTAAGTGGTCTTTGCTTCAGTATTAGCAGGAACATCTTCGGAGAGGATAGCACCCGGTAGCACGATGGAATTAGTCCCAATTTTGACTCCTGGGTGAACTGAAACATTAGAACTGAGAATGGTATTATCTCCAATGACCGCACCATATTTGACTCGGGGCACAACCTCGGATTTCCCTTGAATCAGAGAGGATATTGATTCACCAGCCACGGGGATATTAACGAGTTGGGCACTGGCTCCAATGTCCACATTATGTCCAACGATGCTGTCACCCACAAAACATAGACGCCCGATTTTTGATTGACCATAAATAAGGCTCTCTTTAATTTCCACGCCAAATCCAACGATTACATTGGAACCTAACGCGGTGTATTCCCGGACTAACGCGTTGTTTCCAATATAGGTGTTAGGCCCGATATAGGTGGGTCCTCGAATGGTTGTGTGCGGACGGATTAGGACACCTTCTGAGATGTGAACGGACCCTTCGATGCGACTGGGTTGTTGGACTTCGGCTGATGCTGCAATGAAAGAGCCTTTACCGGTGAGCACCTTATCGAGGACAAACCGATTCGCTCGGATGAGATCCCAGGGGTATGAGATTTCAACCCAATCTCGTTCCCATACGGAACCAAAAACCTCTTTGCCATTTTTGATTAGTTGCTGAAAAGTTGCAGTCAAGTCCTTTGTTTGTTCTAGTAAATCAAAGAGATTTGATTGAACCACATAGATTCCAGCTACAGCATACCGGCTTTGAATTTCTGAAGGTTGGGGTTTTTCTACCAATTGCTTGATTCGAGCTCGCTCATCGATTACTGCAATACCATAAAATTGTGGAGTGTTAGTTAGAGTTAGGCTAACAACTGCTTCGGCACCAAGATCCTTGAAATGCCTCTGGGCGCGTCGAAACATTGTTGGTTCGCCGAGAATATCCGCATTAACAATAAAGAAGGCATCTTCACCTTCTAACTCATCTTTTGCCACAAGAATTGAATCGGCAACACTTCGATGTTTTTCCTGCACAGCGTATTCGATTTTAACTCCGAAGCTATGACCGCGACCCAGAAAATCACGTATTTGATCTCCCCGATATCCGATAGATACTACGATGTCACGAATCCCCGCCGCACGCATATCTTCGATGATCCATTGGATAACTGGTTTTCCACCGATGTTGAGCAATGGTTTGGGACATGTGTCAACGAGTGGCCACATGCGTTTACTTTCACTACCTGCCAAAAGGAGCGCACGCATTGTTATTAACCCCTATTCCTAGGTGATTGCGGCTAAGCCAGTTCATTAATCTTTTTCCTTTCGAACCCGTGGTAGAATCTCTACCCCAAACTTATTTTCAACTGTGTGACTTGTCCCTCCTGGACCCTGATATTCACAGGATATTACCCCTTCGTGAGTACCGGCTTTTGTCGCAATAAGAAAAAGGGGGAATTGAACATTTTGCTGTGCGGGGAGGCTAATAATCCGTTTTTCGAGAGTTCCGGTTTGTAGGAGGAGACTCGGCGGCAAGGCTATTTTGATATTGACATCCGCCGCATCGCCATGACTGTCGTTTTCAACACGAAGGATTAGTTCGAATTCTTCTTGGGAATGAGGAGAGGCGACCGGTTCAGTGATAATAGTAAGTCGGGGTTTAGCAGCGGTGATTTCTAATTGGAATGGATTGGATTTGAATTGAAATTGCTGTTTATCGATTTGGAAGACAGCGATGAATGGTCCAACATCAAAAGTACCGGGAAGACGTGGTTCTAACGTGAAGAGAATTTTGAATTTTTTCTTCGATTCACGAGGAATATTGAATTCTTGGAGGAGCGCGATATTCGATGGAAGGAAGATTTGGATATCAAGGAATCGGGCGGGAACGGAAAAAGTAACCGCGATATGCCCAATAATTTGTTCTTTGATTTTGACTTCTTCCTTGTCTAAGGTTAGCTTCAATGTTGCAGATTCTGTAATTTGATAGAGTGTAAGTAGAGTTGAAATCAGTTGGTTGACTGTTTCAGATTCATCAAACTTTGTGGGAATTTGAAAATCTTTAGGAACTGAGTCTCCTTCGATGAAGCGGTGCACAAGAAGGGAGGCAACATCATATACAGCTGTCTTAATTTTTTTCACTCCGACGCGTTTTTCGAGTTTAAATGCCTCGCGATATGTCTGTTTTGATTTCGCCAGATCATTGGCAGCTAAGAGCAGAATGGTTTGAAGGGAGTAGGTTCGAATTAATAGCCTGTCATTTTTATTCCTTGTCCCGATACGGGCTACCTGGTCTAAAGCTGACGAGGCAGCAGTAAAATCCTGGTTGGCAGTTGCGGAATCCACGGCATCAAATAGGATGGCAGTTTCACGTTTATCGTCTTGTACCGCTAGATAGAATTGAGCTGCTTGTAAAAAGGCTTCATAGGCTCGTCTATAATCTGGAATTTTGTTATAATTGTGTCCAGCTGCAGACCATTCATCGGCAGCTTTACTTTCGTCTCCCTCTGCTTGATATCTGTGTGCACGTTTCTCATGTTTAGCCGCTGATTTGACCGGATCTCCACCGAAGAGGCCTTTTAGAAAGGACATAATAAGGCACGGTTCCTGTGAACCTGCTAAAATCTATTTCGGGTATAGCAGGAATTCAGGTAAAAACTGTTTTATTAGGAAAATTTCAACGGGACACCTTGCTTAGGTATCTGCACAGGTATTCGAGAAGCTTTGATGAACTTTTGGAAGAGATCGGGTGCTTCGGTATGAATAGGCACCACCCGCTTGGGCTGTATCTCCTCTAAGGTTTGACATAGCTGGAGGGGATGTATATGACCTGAACAGTGAGCCGAATACATGGCAAGTCCCGAGAGTGCCAACCAATTGAGAAGTTTTTCAAAACTGATTTCACTCTCTTCGTTAAAGGGCTCAGAAGCGCTGAGGAGATAAATACCGGATTCAGGGGGCTTGACTCGCTGGATGGCACTAATACTGGCAAAACTGCTGCAGAACACATAACGTTTAGGATTTTTTTGAATATCTTTTGCTTTAACACTACGCTCAGCAAGCCCTTTTATCGGTGGATCGACTTCGTGGAGTAGTTTTTCGTGTTTTGATATTCGTTTTTTCTCTGCATCAAACCAGCGGATTGCATCATCTTTTGCGATGCTGGGGGTTTTGAGACCGTGACATTTATTGATGGCATGAAGAATCCACATCCTTCGTGGTTCAATGACTAGCTCCCTGTCGTTTTTCTGCGCAGCAGATTTCATAGTTCGAAACCGGTCAAAATCTGGTTCAGAAAAGTCTGCAATTGTTAAGCTTTTGCACCCCTGAATTATTGTGGTGGATTTTTCGAGTACTTCTTGCTCTGAGGATAATTCGGCTTTGGCGATGTTAGTCCCTTCGCTAAGGACAACATCTGGCTTTCCAGCTTTTTGGATGGCTTCTACGAAGTCTTTAGTAAGTTGTGGGGCTGTTCCGTGGCGACGGAAATCTCCGGTATAGACGATGGTGGCTTCAGAACAGTGAATGATGAACCCATAAGCTGCAGGGATGCTATGGTCAACATGTATTGGTTTAACCTCTACGTTCCCGATTTTGATACGATCCCCCGTCCGGAAGGTCCTAATTGTTTGGTCTTCGATGTCCGTGTCAAAGGTTTTTCGTGAGCCCTGCAATCGAGCTTCAAAGATGATACGTGTGCATTCACCCATATGGAGTGGAATGCTTCGATTTAGCAGGGGGAGATATCCACTATGATCCGTGTGAGCATGCGAGAGGAGTACTGCATCGATATCTGAGGGGGTTTGATCAGTTTCTCTATTTTGGTGATAGAGGTTGGGAATATCCGGGGTTGCACCCACTTTGATTAATTCTTCAAGAGAGTGGGGGGTGACTGGAAAATCATAGTACTCACGCATCGTTTCGAAAGATTTCCCGAAGTCAAGAAAGAACTTAACTTCATGACCTTGATCTTCAATGAGGATTTTATTCGCGCCGATTTCTCCTGCGCCACCATATATAGTTATGATTACAGACACTTGTTTATTCCACCGCAGTTTTATTGGCGTTTAATTCGTCGAATCTTGGGGACAAAGCTCCGGAGTTTCCCGTTAGAGAGACTTCCACAGCCAAGGATTGTCTCGTTGTGTATGACAATTACATATCCCCTTTGTTCGTCTTCATAATTAACCGATTCGCCTTGTAACCAGACTTTCGCCTGTTCATCGCTTAGCTTAACAATTTGTTTTGTCGCATAGGGTCCAAGAATGTGGGCGCCATCCATTGATAAACGAAAAGTAGTAGGAGAGTATTCGCCCACATAGAGTCCAGTTGTCCCAGTATAGGGAAGCTTATCAAGCGTGTTGAATGCCATTTCACTGATAAGACGAATGCGTTTACGCCCTGATTTAAGGAATCGGTATCCAGGGATCCGGGGAATTCCAAATTGGTTAAAGAGATGTTGCCAAACATAGGCCTCCCTTTGGGGGTCAATGGTTAAGGATTTACTTTGAGACATTATGCTTGTTTCCGAATAAGAGCGATGAAGAAGCCGTCAGTATCATTATCGTGTGGGTAGATTCTAAGACAATCTGTGAGGGCTTCTTGATAAGGAGTATCATTCCATTGAGTTATGCCTTGATGGCTTTGCAGGTTGCTGATTTGAGGGCGTTCGAGTGAGGCATCTGAGGAATTTTTAAGGAGATGATGGACAACCGCCTCGTTTTCTTCAGGATGCAGACTACAGGTGGAATAGACCAGTACTCCGGTGGGTTTGAGTAGGCGAAAGGCAGCGGTAAGCAGACCCTTTTGTACTGTTTGAATCCCAAGAATTCGCTTAGGATTTGGGACCTTGAATTGTGGCGATTTACTGCGCAGATGTCCCGAAGCGGTGCACGGAACATCGACGAGAATTCGATCACATTGTAGAGGGAGGCGAGTTGAAAGATGACGACCATCCTGCCGTAAGGTGATTGTGTTTATAACTCCGCATACTTGGATATTATGTCCCAAGCTGGTAAGGCGGCGAAACGAACGGTCATTTGCGATGATAGCGCCTTCATTACTCATCATTTGGGCAATTTGCGTAGTTTTGGAACCCGGCGCTGCACATAGATCAAGAACCAAATCTGTGGGTTGAGGGTCGAGAATGACAGGAGGAATCATGCTTCCTCCTTCTTGGACATAGTACCATCCAAGAGCGTATTCTTTTGTGAAGGGTAGCTGCTCAACAGCGCCAGTGATTCGAAAGCCAGCAGGATACCAAGGAACAGGCGAGGTTTTGATATCAAGAAAATTCAGGTGTTTTATACCTGATTTGAGGTCTGTTTTGAGGGTGTTTATCCGAACGAAATGGACTGGCGCTTGAAAGATACTTTCAATAAAGTGTGAATATTCTTTTCCAAGGAGTTTTTGGAAACGTTGCTGGAATGCAGAGGGAAGGGATTCAACGTCTTTCATTCTCTTTAGCGCTTCCTGAGCTAATGGACTGAATTACTGGAAAGAGCAAAGGTGTGGCTCCGTCTTGACTGAACCCACTTTCCTCGCAACTCCAAAACGGAGGACTCGGTGGGTTTAAGATAGCCTTGAAGACAGAGCCATGTATGCTTTATCATTCGGGCTTGAAAAAAGCTCCCGTAA
Organism: Promethearchaeota archaeon; assembly: GCA_048939245.1. Classification (GTDB taxonomy): domain Archaea; phylum Asgardarchaeota; class Hermodarchaeia; order Hermodarchaeales; family Hermodarchaeaceae; genus Hermodarchaeum. Next base: position 25,316 of record JBHLPR010000013.1, read on the forward strand.
CGTAACAAGTGCAACCTTTTTTAACAGCAAGAGCGAATCTGCTCTAACCGAGGGACACACAATGGTGAGCCTAAAATCTTATGAGAAAATCCGTAAAGCTCTTGAAAAAATTGGGTTACCAGGACAAGATGCTTATGATTTGCCAACAAGCGATAAACGTTTTCCAGATGGAGCCGGATATCGCATCGAAATTTCTGGTGTTGAACGCCCTGAGATCTTAGAAGTGTTAATTGATGAATCTGATAAACGGGATGTGCCTGTTCATCGTCTAATCAGTGTAGTGATGGGAGCTACACTCCTGGATGACAAAGAACTCAAGAAATTTGCCCAACTCGCACATGATGCACAAATGGAAGTCATCTTAACACCTGGTCCCCGAACTAGTTGGGATATCGGTCGACAACTTGTTACCTCCGATGGAATCATATCGGGTATGCGATTTCGGGGTGCTGACAAATTGGTAGAAGTCATTTCGGATATCAAACGTGGTATCGAATTGGGTTTTCGGGGGTTTTTGGTTATTGATGAGGGGCTTCTATGGGCTCTAAACAAACTGAAGGAGATAGGAGAAATTCCCAAGGATATCACCTTCAAAGTGAGCATTTTTGCTGGCCATGCATCACCCGCTGGAGGAAAACTACTCGAACAACTCGGAGCAGGAAGTTTTAATCCCGTCGCAGACATGACCATACCTCAACTCGCAGCCATCCGTCAAGCCACTAATTTCCCAATTGACATTCATATCATGTTGATGCCAAGCTTTGGAGGCTTTAACCGATTTTATGAAGCCGCAGAAATCACACGATGCGTCCAACCAGTGTATTATAAGTTTGAACCCGGACCTAGCATGGCCTTGTATTCACCCTGGTCTTCCATTGATGGACTCAAATTTCTAGCCCGTGAAAAGGTCAAATGGGCTGAAATTGTTCGAAATCTCATCCAAGATAATTATCCGGAAGCTAAACTCTCGAAACTAGGAGCTAAGGATCTCGCTATCCCTCAACCATAGATAACGATTAAGGAGAGTTGAGTAATGAGGTTTAAACCAAGTGGCGTAAATCCAGCACTCATTACGCCATTTACCAAAAATGAATCTAAAGTGGATGAACCGGCTTTTCGTAAGCTGATTCGACATTGCATTGATGATCTTGGAGTCACTGGATTGGTCCCTGCGGGTACCACCGGTGAATTCACCAGTTTGAATATCCAGGAACACAAGCAGGTTATGAAAATTGCCATTGAAGAAGCAGCGGGTAAAGTGCCTGTGATTGCAGGTGCAGGTGCCAGTAGTACTAAAACAACTTTGGAGCTTGTAGAATATGCCAAAAAAGCCGGTGCAGCTGCATGTCTTGTTGTCACTCCATACTATATGCGTCCGACCCTCCGAGGTTTATATGAACATTATCGGCGGTTAAATGACATAGGACAGCCAATTATCCTCTATAATATCCCCCAATGCACGGGATTGGATATACCGTGGCAAATCGTTGAGGATCTCGCTGATTTAGATAATATCGTTGGTATCAAGGATTCCAGTGGGCAACTTAAACTGATTCTAGCGGTCTTGGAAAAGGTTGGGTCTAAAATCAACGTGTTAGTCGGCCACGACGAAGTGGTCTTTCCAGCTTTTGCTTCGGGGTGCTCTGGAGCAATACTGGCTAGCGCACAACTAATCGGCGATATTTGGCTTGATATGCTCAAAAAAGTCCAAGCCAAGAAATTCGACGAAGCAAGAGCTATGCAATTGAAGGTTCAAAAACTCACGCGACTCATTGTGGGATCAGGTGCAGCAGGAACAAAAGCAGGGTTAAACATGATGGGAATTTCGGTAGGTAAACCACGTCTTCCACTAACTTATGGCGGCGTGCTTACTTACGAGAATCGTGAAGAAATTCGCATCGAACTTGAAAAACTGGGCAAAATCAAAGGCAAGGCTGTGACCGTTGAGGTGGAGCCCAAACAACCCCTTGAAGCCCGTTTTGGGGTCTTTGGGTTTACACCGGAGCATGTGAAAGACTTCTCGCTTAAAGTTGGAGAAGGACTCGCAGGTGGCGGCGCTGAAGTTGCGCATATTGACTTGATGATTGGACGTAAGGATGGCCCTGTTGGTTTCGCTTTTGCACAAGCAAAGGCTGCACCGAAGGAACGGATGGAGCCACTTCTTGCGATTCTAGAGCCCAATTTGATGGTGAAGCCTGAAACGCTTCTAGTTCCTACAGTTGCTAATCGGAGTATGCATCAGGCTAGCCTGTTCGGAGGACCCGCTCAAACAGGTTGCGCGAAAGCTGTTGTAGATTCAGTTGAAGAAGGCATTATTCCTAAAGCCGTAGCTGACAAATTAGTTATTGTAGCAACGGTATTTGTCCATCCCACGGCAGTGGATCGTAAACGGCTCCTCATCAACAATTACAAAGCAATGCGACATGCAATCCGTCGAGCAATCGAGGGACGACCGAGTATCAAAGAACTACTTGCTGATAAAGAATTTGCGAAACATCCATTCCGCTGGGGTCCTTAAGCCAACTAGTTACTGTATGAGTCAAAGACTTCTCAACCTCAATTCGTTTCCGTCTATAATGATGAAGGCAGGATGCATCATTATTAGTGAAGGCAATATCAGGTAGTTTTTACAAAAAGTAATAAAAACCACAAATGGGAGCTTTAAGGAATTTGTTAGAGGATAGATTTGATATTCCCAAGGAATAGGGCAAGAAAGAGGGCAGCTGAAAGTAAGTCAGCGGTGGTTCCTGGATTCAGTTGAGAACCCTGTTTACGGAGGTAGTCGTCGAAGGGTTCAGTCTGTGTAGCCCAGCTCGTTTCTGGCAGCTTCATAATTCTGGCATACACTTTCTGGGCGCGTTGCATGACATCTTGAGCAACCTCGACGCCATTTTTCCGTTGGATAAAGGAGTCGGGGCGATTACTAAGCGCCCAAAGATAGGAAGCAAGAACAGCATCTTCGGTACGTGAATGCTGATTCAGCGCTTTGATCACTTGGGGGTAGAGCGTATCGAAGGTGTATGCAAAGTTCGTAGTATATTCAGAGGCAATAGAATCGTAGCTTGCGGCTAAAGCTTGTAAGTCACAGAGTGAATATTTCTCGCGACGAATCAACTGAATAGTATGAGGTGACTGGAAATCAAAAGCCTGAGATGGTGGTTTCCATTCCGCTGTTTTGGGAATAGCGCCACCGGGACTAGCCACCTGTAGGGCGTGAATAAGTTCAATGGCATCTTCAACACTAGTATTTGCTAGAATCCGTTTGAGGTTCTGCTGGAGCGTGGTCCTCGTTGATCGAGGACGGGTAATTTCGTGTCCCGCTGCTGCAGTGAGTGGGACAAGAAGTAAAATTGTGCCCAGTAAGGTATTCTTTCCATGGGGCTCCATTGAGGCCTGGACTGCGAGTCGGATGAGTTTCCCAATATGTGAGGGGGCATAATCTGCTGTACTAAATTCATAGCCCCACTTCGCACTTTGATGAAGGGGATATCCTAAGCTGTTGATACTAGCAACAAAATGGATAAATCGAGTATCAGGGTGATCCTTGTACCGATGCACATTGCCGGGTTTGGGAGTAAGAATGTCTAAGAACATGGCAAATTGTGCCTTCTCTGAAATGTCACACAGTTGCTCCTCAACCTTAACTCCCTGAACCATTTGGGGATATCACCTGTTATGAGAAAAGGGGCATTTTATTAGTATAAGATATTTGGTTGAAGCCTCGAACACCCTGAAGCTTTTTCTCTCCCCTTTTCGATAGATTTCTGTCGTGGTCACTTTGACAACAAGTGAATGGGAACAAAAAATCATTGCTCATATTGATGAAAGCGAGGATGAACTAGTGGAACTCTGCCAGGATTTGATTCGGATTCCAAGCTGGGACCGAGAAACCCGGGGTGAAGCTGAAGTTGCACATCGTGTTGGAAAGACTTTAGAAAAGCGCGGTATCCAAACCGAATATTTTGCGTCCCACCCAAGCATCGATAATCTGGTTGCTACATGGAAAGCAAGCAAAGGGAAACGACTATTGTTCAACGGTCATGTGGATGTTGTTCCACCTGGGGAGGATTGGACAGTGGACCCCTTTGCAGCAGAAATCCGTGATGGGTTGATCTATGGGCGGGGCGCTATGGACATGAAAGGTGGCGTGGCGTGTATGGCGATGGCAATGAGTGTTTTGCATGAGTTGGATGTGCCTTTGAAAGGTACGCTCATCCTCAACGCTGTTGGAGATGAGGAAAGGCAAGGTGATTTGGGAACGGCCTGGTGCATTGAGAATGTCTGGAACAAAATTAGGGCTGATGCCGCCTTGATTGCGGAACCCTCGGGGATTGGACAGCTTGGCTTCGCCATCAATATTGGTGAGAAGGGACCAGTTTGGATTAAAGTGACCACAAAGGGTGAGAAGGCGCATGGAAGTATTCCTTCGGCAGGCAAGAACGCCATCACGATGATGATGGAACTGCTTGCGGCCCTCAAAGAAGCCCAACCCCCGACGATTCCCCCTCCGATTACCCGCGAAGCGGTGGTTGCTCAAATTGCAGCTGCATTAGGCATCGAACCACAATCAATGGAAACATTCATCACACAAGGTGGGGATTCTAATCCTCTTTCCGCGGGATTGACAGGGCTAGCTACTACAACAATGAATATCGGCACAATAACCGGTGGAGTAGCAGCGAATGTTGTCCCCGATCGTTGTGAAGCGCAACTTGACTTTCGAATTCTGCCCGGTCAACAACCTCAAGAGATGATTGATTTCATAAATCAGCATGCACAGAAACTGGGCACCGCGGAGGCTTGTGAAACCGAAATTATTGAGGCGTTTGAAGGGAACTCGGTTCCTAATTATGAACATAACAAGCTAGTTACTACTGTCTTTGATGTTTCGAAAATGATAGCAGGTCCATCAGTGTTCTTTTTAGTGCCCTATGCCACCGATGGTCGATTGCTCCGTCGGGCAGGAATCGAATCAACTGTGGTCTATGGTCCAGGTAATATGACCTTAGCCCATACGGCTGACGAAAACGTATCTATCGACGACCTAGTAAAAGTGACAAAAGTGTTCGCCGTATCGGTCCTCCGATATCTTGGAGTGAAGATGTAGCTAATGCTTGAATGCTAAATGGATCTACGCGGGACGGAAGACAAGCCGTATTGTTTTTTCTTCTGGTGTAGGTCCCGGTAATTCTTCAAAGTCTGCAATGACAGCATCGCCGACGTGTATTTTCTCGGGTTTAAGTGGATCAGTCCCCACAAGCCTTGCACATATTGAGGGCCCTTCTTTCAAAGCAATAATGGCGACAATATAGGGAACATCCGCTGTGTATGTGGTTCCAGCGATGTGGATTATGGTGAAAGAGCGGAGTGTTCCTTCTCCACTGAGTGGTTTCCAACCGGTAGTTTTACTATTGCATTGTGTACAAAAGAGACGAGGGGGAAGATGAAGCGTGTCACAGTTGGAACAATAAGCAGCGTACAATTTTCGTTCATTGAGCAATTCAAAGTATTTCTTCAAAGTTGTTTCTTCACTCATCTTAATCACCATCGTTCACAAATATGGACTGCCGCAGTCGCTCCTGATCCGCCTACATTGTGAGCTAATGCGTAATTTGGTGAGTCAACTTGTCGTTTTCCTGCTTCGTTTCGAAGCTGGTGATATAATTCGACGATTTGGGCTACTCCTGTCGCACCAACTGGGTGACCTTTGGCTTTGAGACCACCACTAGGATTGATAGGAAATTCTCCATCAAGCGCAGTATACTCTTCTTGGACAGCTTGCCCGCCCATTCCTGGTTTGAAGAATCGAAGATCTTCGGTAGCAATTATTTCTGCGATAGTAAAACAGTCATGGACTTCCGCAACGCCGATATCTTGTGGCATGATCCGTGCTTGTTTGTATGCCAGGTCTGCCGCTGTTCGTGCCGAGTAGAGAGAGGTGAGAGTAGCGCGATCTGACATATCCATATGGTCATTCGCTTGGGCTGATGCTATGATTTTTACCGGCGCGTCTGTGAACTTCTTCGCCTGTTTATTCCGCGTGAGGATAACAGCAGCAGCTCCATCCGTGATTGGTGAACAATCAAAAAGACCTAATGGCCAAGCGACCATCCGTGCTGATAACGCTTGTTCCAGTGTGATTGCTTTTTGATATTGGGCTAATGGATTATGAACCGCGTTGGCATGATTTTTAATGGCCACTGCAGCCAGTTGCTCTTTAGTTGTTCCATATTTAGCCATATGAGCCGTGGCGAAAATGGCGAAAATGCCTGGGAAAGTGATGCCTGGTTGCGCTTCAAAGGGTTGATCTGCAGCCATTGCGAGCGTTTCAATAACTCCGGCTGTATTTAGGTCGGTCATCTTTTCCACACCAGCGGCCATGACCACATCATGGTGCCCCGATTCGATGGCAAGAATTGCTGCTCGTAAGGCAGCGGCTGAAGAGGCACAAGCCGCTTCGCATTTGGTTGCAGGAATCCCTTTCATGCCTGCAGCATCCACCATCATTGGTGCGATATGGGTTTGCCGATTGAACTGGTCTGCAGACAAGTTTCCGATGAAGGCAGCTTCCACATCTTTGGGGACAATTCCTGCATCTTCGATGGCTTCGTGAGCGGCAAGCGCGAAAAGTTCCCGAAGATTATATTTGTCATGACGACCGAACTTGGTTTGTCCGGCTCCAACAATGCTTACTTTGAGCACATTAGTACACCTCACCAATTTGAGGAACGCGGAATGAAGCACGGTAATCTCATATAATTATAAACAGTACCGTTGTCCCACTGTCTTTGAAAAAATCGAGCGATTATTTTTTGCTTGCTTGTGATTGGAATTTCTTTAGGTGTTGGCCGTATTCTACTAGTGCCCAGAGGGCTTTTGCAGCCCTTGCCGGAGTGGGCAGTGCTGGAATTCCTGCTTCTTCAAGAAGTCGAGCTCCTTTCATGGTGAATCGTCCTCCAGCAGTAAGGGCAATTAGGGGCTTCTGATATTTCCGAACAATAGCTACTAGACGATCAACAATATCAAGATTCAATAAAGGAACCTGCATCATCACGATGGCAATCGCAGCATCATAATAGGAGGTACCAAGAAGAGTGTCAAAGGCGATTTGGTAACGTTCTGCATTGGTATCTCCTGTGAGATCGATTGGATTATGAACACTGCAGTACCCAGGGAAAGCTTCGCGAAGAACCTGTTTTTCCTTCTTAGGTGTTTCAGGAACCTTAAGTCCTAGAGCTTCACAGGCATCAACGGTCATGACACCTGCTCCTCCCGCATCTGTCACAATGAGAATCCGATTTCCCTGAGCGGGAGGTTGTGAAGCAAGGGCTTTTGCCATCTCGAAACCATCTTCAAAGTCCTGGGCAGAGAGAATTCCTGCCTGTTGAAAGGCAAAATCATAGAGTCGGGCATCTCCTGCCAATGCGCCGGTATGACTTGCGGCAGCGACTGAACCGCGTTTTGATCGACCAGACTTCACAACGATGATTGGTTTCTGACGAGTTACCATTTTTGCAGTTTGAATATAGGATGCTCCTGTGCTCGGAGAAAGCCCCTCTAGGTATTCGACGATTACTCGCGTTTCAGGGTCGTCTCCGAGATATTTGATGAGATCGATTTCGTTGACATCGGCTTTGTTGCCAAAACTAATAACACGGCTTACTCCGAGCCCGGATTGGGCATTCATATCCAGAACCACGGCTGCAAATGCACCACTTTGACTTATGAAACTGATGTATCCTTTTCCGGGTCGGCCCATCCGTGAGGCGGGAAGAAAGGTGGTGTCCACACCGGTGTTCGTGTCATAGATACCGACACAATTGGGACCGATTACTCGAATTCCACTTCTTTTGGCGATTTCCACAACCTGTTCTTCGAGGTATGCTCCTTCAGGCCCCGTTTCCTTAAACCCACCACTTATGATGATAGCTGTTTTGACTCCTTTTTCTTCACAATCTTTCATAATGTTTGGAACGATACCAGCGGGAACGGCGATAACAGCAAGATCAATGGGTTCAGGAACCCCGGATACATGTTCGTAACTTGGTATGCCAAGGACTTCAGTTGCCCGGGGATTGATGGGGTAGACTACTCCTTTGAAGGCGGGTTTGAGAAAGTTTCGAAAAATCACGCCGCCTATACTGGCTTTTCGTGCTGAAGCCCCAACGACCGCGACCGTTTTTGGATTGAAAAACGGCTCCAAGTCCGATTTCATTACAGCCCCTCAGTTGACCTCCTTTGGATTACACGCACTTTGGGTGTTAAAGGGGAGATCCATGGATATCCATCTCGAAGTCTGCTACGAGATTCGTGATTGTATCTTGGACACCTTTGATGGTGCGGATTTTGGAAACTGTTTCCATGATGTCGCGCATGCCTTTTCGTTCGATTTCAACAATCACATCATAAAGACCGAAAAGTTTGTGCGCTTCTGAGATGGCCGCGAATTTGCTGATTTCGCGTAAGATTTTGTCTTCTTGTTGGGGGGCGACTTTGATGAGGACATATGCTTTGTAGATTGGTATCCACTCCTATGGTTTAGTTTTGAGACGGGTATTGAGTTGGTATGCGTTTTCTAATGTAGTGACCGCTCGGTGTGAGTTGGAGTATACGGGGATGTTGAGCTGTTCAAGGCTGTTGATGAGAAGGTTGTCTCGTTCGGTGGCAGGGATAATACTGATGATGGTTTTGGGGGTTTTGAGAGCTTTTAGGCGTTGTCGGAGCATGACGTAAAGGTAGTCGGGATCGATGTTGGGTGAATCAGGTAGAAGGCTGATGATGATATTGTGTACGTTGGGATCAGAAATGACAAGGCGGAGAGCAGTGTCTAATCTTTCTTCGTCAGCGTTGGTATAGAGTCCGATTGGGTTGTCGGTGCGACAATAGGGAGGGAGATGTTCTTTGAGAGCATTGCGTGTTTTGGGTGTAAGTTGGGCTAGTTGCATGGGAGAATCGTGGAGGGCGCTGGCAATATAGACGCAATAGGCTCCAAAGTTTGAGATGGCGACAACACCTGTATCTTCAGGAAGTGGCTGAGTCTGGCAGAGAAGGGCTAAATCCACAGCTCGACCCCATGAGGATGTGATGACGAGGTTGTGTTGTTTTGCGATGGGAGATGTTAGTGGAGTGACAGTTTTCCCGATTCGGCGATGTAATCCGAGTTGTTTAGTTATCTTCTGGGGAAAAAGAGATACAATGACAGGCTTCTTTGCACGATGAGCTTTACGAACGGCGGTTCCGAATTTAGTGAGATTCGAAATTTGACCAGCACCAAGAAGGATGACCTTGGTAGTGTTATCTTGGGCGAGGAAAGCGAGCATATCGGTTTCAGTGATTCCAAGGGATTCACCGCAATCGATGAAGAGAGATACACCACACCGGTATTTCGTGACCTGCTCAAGCAAGCCATAAGCTACATCTCGATTATCGGTAATTACGCCAGTTGCACCGTCGCGTGGCCGTGGCAGCACTTCCGTTGGGAGTGGTATCATGTCAAAGTGTGATGATGAGCTATAGAATCCAGCGGCTCGGGGTCCGATGACAGGACAAGATAACTTAGATATTGCTCTGCGGGCATTATCAAATTGGTTTGATTGAAGCTCGAAGAACAAGAGAATTCCAATTGGCTGTCTTTTACCTATTAACCGAATGGTTTCAGGGAAGTTTCTTGTTGGTGTGGCAATGATCCATAGATGAGGCCCGGGTGGAACTTCATTAATAGTAGCAAAGGTTGGGTATCCGAGAACGCGGGCTTCAGTGGGATTTACATAATGCACTGGTCCTTTGAAATCATGGATGAGTGAACGGGCGACTTGGAAACCAAATGTACGGGGATTATCACTGGCACCGATTAGTACAATAGAATCAGGAGAAAAGACTTGTTTGATTCGTTGCTTAGCACTTTTAGAAGCCATTCGTGACACCGAGTGGTTTGGTAAACATTAGGTTAGTGAGACGCCTTTGGCTGGTTTTACTTAAGAACCATTCGCAACTAGAAACCCCCTTCTTTCGAGGATTTCTCGTTCTTCAAAAAAAATAAAGGATAAGGACAGTGATGCAAGAGTAGTAGAGAATAACAGAAGGCTGCTAAGTATGACTAGGGAATTAGAAGCTGCTGGATTAATCGTCAATCATAATCGTAGAGAGGATTTACGTTTACCCTCTACCCCAGACCGTGTGTGGATTTGGGATGAGACTTTACGCGATGGGGAACAAACGGCGGGTACGCTCCTTACTGTTGATGAAAAGATTGAGATAGCGAAGCTAATGGATGAAATTGGTGTGGCAGTGATCGCTGCTGGATTTCCGATGGTCTCTGTAGAGGAACGAAAGACCATTAAGCTGCTTTCGGAGGAGGGGTTTAAACAGGCGAAGTTAGCTGCACCAGCTCGTGCAGTGGTTGGTGATGTTCAGGCATGTCTGGATTCAGGAGCAGAGATTATCCCAATTTTTATTGCACCCAGTCGTCTGCGTCTAGAATACCAATTGCGCATGAGTCTGGATGAGGCGATTCAGCGTCTTGTGCGGTGTACTACCTATGCCGTAGACCATGGGGCAGAGGTAGCCTATGTTGTGGAGGATGCTACGCGGAGTGAAATTGATACTATTGTCAAGATATCACATGCGGCGATAGAAGCGGGTGCAAACAAGATCATTATTGCCGACACTGTTGGATTCAGTCGTCCTGCAGCTATTCAATTCATCGTCAGCCAAGTTACCAAACAGCTAGAAGATTTAACCAAAAAATCGTTTGCTATGGGTATTCATGTGCACAACGACTTTGGTCTCGCAGCAGCAAACACCCTTACTGCCATTGAAATGGGCGTTACATATCCACATGTTTGTGTGAATGGATTTGGTGAAAGAGCTGGCAACGCAGCATTAGAAGAGGTTGTGATGGCTCTTGAGATTTTGTATGGGGTTAAAACCGGGATTAGAACAGAGCGACTTTTTGAACTCTCTCAGCTCGTGGAACGAGCTTTTGCCATTCCAATTCCTGTCCATAAAGCCATTGTAGGTCAAAACGCGTTTAACCATGGTTCTGGAATCCATGTACATGCGACCCTTGCGCATTCATTGTCCTATGAACCAATAGCCCCTGAAATGGTAGGCAGACAAAGGAGTTTTTATCTAGGGAAATTTGCGGGTCGCCATTTAATTGAATACATCCTAAAGAAGAACGATATCACAGCATCAAAATCACAAATCGAACAAATAGCTCAAACCGTTAAGCACCACCATGCACAGCAAAAGAAGGAACAAATTTTGAAGCGATTTGATCAGTGTAAAAGCGAGTTTAGCAAATTGAAGGCAGATCTCAGTGAAGAAGAACTGCTTGCACTGGTAAAACCGATTCTGGAAGACAAGAAATAGTTGAGAAAAGACCGCCATTATTTGACATGGAAAATGCATGCGGGCTTAGCAGGAATTTGATTAAGCTGCTGTTGCAGTTCACTGATTTGGGCTTGAAGCTTTGCATCAGTACTCTTCGAAGTCTGCAATTTCTTAATTTTGTATTCTAGTCGGGCCCGATTTACATGCGCTAATCGAAGATTGGTTTCTACGGTAGCTTCCTTCGCCCCCAGAACCTCTTTGATACCACGTAGATATGGTGCACAGACGAATTCCTCACACCGTAGTGCATATTCTAACTGGCCAGCTAGAATCTTGTCCCAAATTGGACAGGAAGATACGATCACCGTGTTGTTTTCCACATTGACTATTCGTCCAAGCAGTGAATGCCCGGTTTCCACTGTTTTGACAATGTTGAAGCCATCCGCCTTAGCAATTTCTCCAACCTTTTGACCCGCGGAGTGCCATGAATTTTGTAAACATTCAATCATGGAAAGGGGACCAACACGATCGCGCATGCTCCACCAGAGTTCATCCATCCAAGCGACAATGAATTCTTGCAGTGTTTTGAATTGATCCATCTCTTTCTCCATCCTCAGCTACTTTCAGGTCTCTTCTTTGGCTGCCAATTCTTGCCCCACGAACCGACGTAGGTGATTTCTTCCGGTGGTTGCCGGGGAGGACCCTGTATTCGGGGAAACTTGGGATACCCAATAGCTAGGCACATTATAGGCGTCCAATGAGGCTGTGGAATGCCAAGTAATTCGGAGATTTCACGCACGTCATCATAATGGTCGAGTTGGACACTCGACACACACGCACCTAACCCTAAGGCGGTGGCAGCAAGCCAACAATTTTGTAAAAACATGCTACCCGCAATGATAGAATGACGTAGGCTACTCCACCCATAGACACCACCTGTCCCACGAAGAGTTGCTTGGGAGTTCCCTACGTGCGTGGACTCCACTACTAGTACCAAAAGAACCGGGGCTCCATCTGTCTCCGGATCACCTTTAATGTATTCGAAGCGTCTCCCCGTAATCAACCAGTCAATGGTCCGTTCCCGACTGGGTAAGGCTTTCACATAGTTTAGACGGCGTTCAATCTCTTGCCGGGGGGTAATCCGACCGAAGAGCTCGATGGTTCGTTCAACGGCAAGTTCACCGATTCGGCGCTGTTTATCTTTGTCTCGAACAAGGATGACTCGCCAGGGTTGTTGGTTTTCGGCACTGGGAGCGTATCCACCAGCTTCAATAATCTGGTAGAGGAGTTCGTCACTGACAGGCTTATTCGTGTTATAATCACGAATAGCGTGACGGCCCTTAATGAGGTTCAACATCAGCTCGCTGTCATTGGGCTTCGTCATGTGTATTCCACCAAAGAGTAAGATTTCTTTGGGAAAATAGGCAGGAATTCCACCTAATAGTATTTACGGTCCTCAGAAAAAACGGTTATTTTCACCAAAACATAATAATTCAATTCAAAAAGACAAAAATTACGATTTGATTAGAATTCTACAATGGACCTTATTTTAAATTAAAGATTTTTAAGATAAATCCAATCTATAGCCTACAAGCTGTGGAATGGCTTAATTATAGAATGGGGCATAGGAAAACTTACCGAGTAATACTCTTAGAATGATCTCAACCATTGTCACCCCCAATACCCCTCTGAGCAACAAGGTCAAGAACTGAAAGGTGTGGTAGAAAAATGAAAAAAAAATTCCTTGGACTTTGTCTTACACTGATGTTTTTTCCTTTTCTTAGAGGAATTCAAGTAACTGGTGCTAGCTCACCTGAAACGAGTATTCCCCCTCCCTCATATACATCACATTCACCAATAGTTATTCATACTCCTGCGCAATTTGATGCTCAGGCAAGTGCAGAAAGCTGGCCTGGTGATGGAAGTAGTGGAAACCCGTATATCATCGAGAACTATTTGATTGATTTGGCTGGTTCTGTTGGAAATTGCATTGAAATTAGTAGTCATGACAATGAATATGCGTTCTGGACCTATTTCGTTATTAGAAACTGTATACTAAGAAATTCGAGTGGAAGTGGTAATCTTGGTTGGGGAATTTTCTTAATGAATACGCGAAGACTTGGTGATATATACAATAATACTGTTGTTGAATGTGAGAGGGGTAGTATAGCATTAGGTAATCATGGTGACGGACATTACAATACAGAAATTACCTATCAGCAAATTGTCAGAAATAACACATGTGATGGGAAAATATCTTTACAATGGGGTCGGAATAACAAGGTAATCAATAACACCTGTTATGATATTTCTTTATACTTTGGTGGTGGAACGATTGGAAACGTCGTGGCTAACAACATTTGTAATCGAATACAAACGGGTAGTGAAGATTTTACCATTGTAACAAATAACACTTGTGAAACTATTGCCATTAATGGTTATAACGTCGATGTCACTGGCAATATTTGTGATTCCGCAACTGCTTACGGAGGCAATGTCGTTTTTGATTATAATTTTTATTCAGAGTATACAGGACCAGATGCAGACGGTGATGGAATTGGCGATATCCCCCACTCAATTGCGGGCACCGCTGGTAGCTCCGACCAGCATCCTCTTATGATCCCATTTAACAACCCATTTCCAATCTGGTTACAGTCCCCGTCAAACCAGATTGTTGAATTCGGAGAAGGTTTCCGCTATGACATAAACGCCACTGCGTATCCTCCAGGTTTGAATAGCATCACGTGGAGAATCAATGACACTCACTTTAATATTGACAGTTATGGCGTCATCACTAATGCGACCTTCTTACCAATTGCTGAGTATAACATCTTTGTGACAGTTAACGACACTTATGATCGGAATTTATCTGGCTCTTTCCTTGTTAAAGTAGAGGATACAATTTGCCCGAATTGGATTGAGACTCCTAAAGATAAAACAATCGAATTTGGTCAAGACTTCTACTATAAACTAAATGTCTCGGATTTATCAGGTATTCATAAGTGGGTAATCAACGATACTGTACACTTCATTATTGATAACAATGGTGCCATCACGAATATAGTTGCTCTGTCCGTAGATGTTTATGAACTGGGTGTTGAGGTCAACGACACATTTGGCAACCTCTTAGTTGGCTCCTTTTCCTTAACGGTTCAGGATACTACATCACCTGCGTGGACAGATATACCGAAAGACCAGACTACAGAATACGGAGAAGCATTCGAGTACCGAATAACGGCAAATGACCTCTCAGGTATCGCTGATTGGTGGGTGAATAATACACTTTATTTCAGTATTGAGGATGGTTTGATTATCAACATTACTCTTCTAGTTGTAGGAACATATTGTCTAGAGATCCGCGCCTACGATACCAGCAACAATTTTTGTAGTGCTACTTTCAAGGTGATTGTAAAAGATACCACATCACCTGTCTGGATAACTTTACCCTCGGACAAAACATTAGAGTACGGAGAGGTTTTAGATTACAGCCTTGCTGCCTTTGATGTTTCAGGTATTGACCACTGGACTGTCAATGATACAGAACACTTCGCTTTATTCAATGGCCGACTTATCAATATCGGCATTCTGGAAGCTGGCAGCTACATTCTTACTGTTAGTGCCTATGACCCTTATGGAAACTACTGCGCTGCGACCTTTACTATCACTGTGCTTTCGCCTGAAACACCTCCTACAACTGAACCAACACTTCCAACAGGCACACCACCACTCCTCCCTATACTAGTTATTATTGTGGGAGTTGGAATTGGAATAACTATTACCGTATATGTTATTATGTCAAGGCAGAATAAAGACCTGTAGATTCAATTGTATTGAATTTCATCTCTCACGAGGATTTCTGGGTTGTTCTATTATACATCTTCATTCATTTTCTTACATCATTCCTTCTCAATGGATTTTCGAAGGTCAGATACAATTCCACAATACATGGGACTGTTTTCCCACTGTTTTGGGCTAATAGAAGTGCTCTTCATTGAGTACCGTAAATAGTGTTTACGGTCCTTAGAAAGAACCTAAAATAGTATTTACGGTCCTCAGAAGGAACGGTTATTTTCATCCAAACATCGCAAAGCATTAGAGAATTTTTAGCATATGCTCTTTTCGTTACAACAATAATCGTTGACGAAACGGGACATGCTGGGTGGTATTTTGCTAAAGATTACGAAACAGACGGGATGGGAAGAGTAATTAATTTCAAATACAAATGGGGTCAATATTGGTGGGTGAATAATTGGGCACCACTTTGGATTCCATGGCCAATTTGGGACTACGGAGGCATCCACATAGATGCAACACCCCTGTGATGAGATGATGGTATGAAACGACTTCAAGAAAGGGTACGGACCCATTGGTTTGCTACAAGTTTTGGCGGAGCATTAATCTTTAGCTCTCAATTTTACTTTCTTGTAATGCTGACTCTGTGGTATGCACCATTTGAGCCAGCGTTAATCTTAGTTCCCAATATTCTTGTAGGCATCTCTGTATTCTGCGGATTCATCCTATTGACATTAGCAGTATTTCCTGCAGTGAGTAACTGGAAAGTGCGAATAATTATTGCTGTTTCAATACTCTCTTTAGTGAGTCTTTACACTTTTTCTCTTCTTCCCATACTCGTGCCTTTATTCAGTATATTGGTCTTAGTGGGAATGAGCTTAATGTACGGCATGCTCATAGCTGGTGCTATTCTTGGTCTATTAGGTGGACTGCGAATGTTTCGGAAGGTAAGAGAAAGCGAAGTTACAGAATCATGACCCGACACTACACAACAACTGATTAAGACTTTCATGTCCTCTTTGTCTTTGAAGCGCCCCTGATAGGCTTCAGTATCGCAAAGGGACAAAACAGCGTAGTCTCCACCATTCACCTCGGCGTGACACTTAGACAGCCTGAACTTCGATTATAACGATATAAGTGTCTGAACTGGGGGTTCTGAATTAACATTTCCCTTTTTTCTCCTGTGATTTGCGATAGGCAGTCATAATGCACCATGTACAGGTTGTTTTCATGCTGTTTTGGACGGATATCAGGGTTCTCCATTGAGAATGCTAATAGTATTACCGGTTATTCGTGGAACTGCACGGACACTACTCTGATAGGACCCTTGCAATTACGGTTTTACTTGTCATCCGAATCGTCGATAATAAATTCCTTCTTATCCTTGACGATCTTCCCTTTGGGTATATCCTTAGAACGCTTTTCGCGGAAAGTCTGTAGTACTTTTTGGCGTTCTTCGTCACTCAAATCTTTGAGTTCTTCCAGAAGTTTTTGGCGTTCTTTTTCAGTAAGCGAAGGAAACTCCGCAGGCCCCAGCACTTCTTCAACTGTTTCCGCTTGGGGTTTATCCGCTATTGCTAGCGTCTGAAAGATTTCTTCCCAATCCTCTTTGGGAATCTTCCGTAATTGTGCGGCAATTCGTTCCTTCTCAAGTTTACCAAGTGTTGGATAGGTCGCTAACCGTGCCTGAAGTTCCGTTTCCAGATCCTCACTAATTTCTGGCTCTTTGACTTTTCTATCAAATCGTGTTCCATCGGCCATTTGTCTTCTAAGGTCTTCGATGAACCACACACGTTCAGCTGGTGCGATTTGTTTCATCTGCTGGAATAAGTCTAATTTCTGCTCGTATTCGATAAAGGGAAGACTTTTCAATTTCGACCAAATCGCATCATCTTCAGCTTCTCGTTCGGCCCAATTAATTTCTGCAGGAATCACTGTTGGAGCAGCCGCAAGCCCCACTGAACTATAATAAGACGCGGCAATTTCAGAAATTAACCCGGTTCTATCGGAAATTCGAGCACGTTCCATTTTAGAAAGACTGGGCGAGCCTCCCTTTCCAATACTCTTAGCCATCTTTCGCATTTTACGAACCATCCACGGAATAGAGAAGACCCGCACATACGCAACCCAAAGAATAAGACCCAATATCGCAATGACTGCACCAATGGATACATACACCATAATACTACGCGTGAAGTCTGTGGCTCTAACATAGATGTAAATTGTGCGACTGCTGGGAGTTTTATATGGGAATGGAGCGGAAGCAGTGATCTGAATGGTGTGTGTTGTTTCTAGCAAACCACTATACCACTCAAACGTATAGGTTCCGTTATGATGATTAATCATTGGTTCCTCAATTCCCAAGGCCACAATAGTGATTGTCAAATCAGCATTAGAAATCAGCAGTGAATTATGGGTATCATTGAGCATAACACTAATTGTGAAATTAGTGCCGACTAGGACTTGAATTGGTTCTTGAAGAGGTACAATTTCGGTTGGAATTTCCTCGAGAGTGAGCCTGAATTCCCTTACATCTTGACCCATCGTTGGTTTGGAAGCACTCACATAGATTTGATAATAAAATTCCACGAGAGCCGTCGTGTTAAGGATTCTAGTGTAGATACCAGAACCTGCATCAAAAAGATAACCAGCATCAATTTCTGTTCCATTTAGAAGTCTAAAATTGTAAGAGACATTAGCTCCATTAATAGGTACATTGTCGCGATCTGTAACAAAAGATACCGTGAGATTAAATGAATCTCCAAAGAAGACGGAAAATTCTATTGGAGAAAGAATCTCCAATCGGGTTGCGGTAGGATTAATGGTAATTATAATTATTTTTGTTATTGAGAAATATTTTGTGGTGTTTGATGCCCGAAGAGTAACCTGATAATCAGGGCCCACACTAGCATTAGCATAGAATTCCACATAATAGTGACCGCTCCCTTGCCAATTCATGGCAACAAAGCCACGACCAGCCCAACTATATTCTACAATCGCATCATTAATGGGAACGCCCGCCAAATTTGTGACAAGTAATGAAATATTCACAAGTTCATTATATTCAACTTCCCATCGTCCAGTGGCAGGCTCGATAATTTGCATATTCAATTGGATGCGGGTTATCTCAACTGTTATGAATATCGTCTTTGAGTCATAATGAGGATATGCGAACTCAACTTGGATTGTGTGTGTCCCCACCGAACTAATTGAAGTGTTTAATTGTAGAAAATAGGTACCATTGCCAAAATCAGAAATTGAATAGTAACCGAAAAGCCAATCGATGGTGACAGTTGCATTTTTAATGGAAACCCCGAGATGATCGAGGTCACTATATGTGAACAAGCAAGTTGCGTTGGTTCCAATTTCCACAATTTGTGCTGGAGTATTAGCTTCAAGTCCTGTTCGGATTTGCCGTATAACAAAGCTTTGGAGATTATAATCTGTCATATAGTGTTCGTTAGTTGCAGTGATTTGGACAAGAAATCCTCCTTCGACTTCATTCTCTGTATATATAGTTAGGTTATAGTAACCAGAAGCAGCATCATAGATGGAGTCCCAGTAGAATATCTCCCAGTCGCACCAAATGCTCGCTCCGGATATTATCACATTGTGATCATCGTCATTGAATTTCAAGATGAGGGTGAGGCTTTCCCCCCACGGAACAGACGTTGATGTTGATCCCATAACAATGGTATCGAGAATTGAAAGAGATGTTTGGATATCTCGAACTTGAAATACCACGTTTACCTGGTTAATGTCATAATGCGTTTTATTGAATGTGAAAGTTAACGTATAACCTTGCGTTCCTTGAGGTACTAAAGTTGTGTTAAGAGTAATCGTATAGGTGCCATTGTCATAATCCATTTCCCAATAATCCTGACCTTCATGACCATCCATCCATGAGAAGCCAATGGTTGCTCCAGGAATTCCATAGCTTGAATGATCAGTGTCATAATATTTCAAAATGATAGTGACATTGTCACCCCAGGCTACAGAGGGAGATTCAGCGTTACCAGAACTCGTTGTGTGGGCAGGACGAACTGTAACCTCATAAAGTTTGGTTTGCGTTTGATAATTTGTCTTATTGAATCTAATAATAACGGTGTAAAAGCCTTCAGAAATCGTTCCATTTAATGTAATAGTGTAAACTCCAGGAGTGAGTGGATTATATTCCCAATTTTCTGCGAAACCTGAAACAGTGATTCCAGCATTGCTTATACCAACCTCTTGTGACCCGCTTATATCGTTGAATGTAAAAGTGATAATCGCATTATCGTTATAGACAAGTTCGAGAGCGGTGGGCGTATAATCAGCGACAAGTTGGGTTTTTCGAGCCTCGATGATGAGGTTTATGCGAATAGTTTGGAGTGCATGATCTGTATAGGTTGCATTAACGAAAAGGGCATGGGTTCCGACAGGCAAAGAAGCCGTATTTAATGAATAATTGTAATACCCATCTGTCTTCTCATCCAAGGAATAAACAGTTCCACCAATGAGGATTTTTACAGTTGCAGATTCAATCCCCGTTAGCGTATCAATATTTTCGTAGTATACTGTGATGTTAAACCAATTATCCCAATAGATATGAACCTCGTAAGAATCTGTTAGGTTATTGTACTCAGTCCACCCATTCCCAGTTCCGGTGGGTGGGTAATCAATATCGGTGCGAACGGCGTCTAGATTTGTCGCCCATGAGACGACGCTAATTA
>JBHLPR010000061.1:0-13303 GCA_048939245.1 Promethearchaeota archaeon
TTCTTACAGATGGTTAAAAAGTATCTGGCTACGCTTGCTGTATCTCTTAGGTATTTTCGAGTTCTTCATTGGTCTTTTGTGGTCCAAGATTATCACATAACAAAGAGGTAACAAAGAAAATCACAACTAACGCAATAATCGATGTCAGTCCATAAGGGGAAATTAGGAGAAGAGTGATAAAACCAAGATATCGAATACTTCCGATTACCTTCGCAAGGATGTAAGTTTCGCTTAGGATCCATGGATCTGGAACTGGATTGTTATCGCCTTTAAATCTGAAATTAAGAACACCTGAGACATTGGTAATTTCGATAATCCGATGAACGATGGGCACATCAGAACCGACTGGTGTTGCATCATAGATTACGATATCTCCGACCTGTAGCGTCGTGGGGTCGACGGCTCGGACGATCACTAAATCTCCACGATAAAGGGTTGGTTCCATCGATTCCGATTCAACAGCGAGCAAAGGCGTTGGAGTTTGCAGGTAGAATTGGAGTCCAATTCCCGTGCCCCAGATAATCACTAACACAAGACCGATTACAGTTACATCTTCAATGAGTTCACGTTTCCAACTTTTCTCGCTGCTCAACACCAGAACCTCGGAACACTCATAACCTGAATTGAAATGTCCTTCACAGTTAAAAGATATGCCTATACGAAAGCATCTTACCTAATGATTTTTTAGAAGACCTCCCATAATCATGATTTGGTGCGAGTCTATGCATTTCATTACTAAGATATTGAATGAAACAGTAGATCAGTCCGTACACCAGGCTTTCCTACGATATGGGCGAGGTGAATATCCTGGCCCTGCAGCTGAGGTAACCGTAACTAAAGCAGGGACGGTCAAAGTCCGTTCAACCTACATGTATCAGGACTTAGCTGCATCTGTGATGATTGAAACAATGCCAGTCGAAACAGTGGCTATCTCCGGTTTGATCTTGGGGTATGAACCACTCGATGAAGTATTAGCGAATATAGGGTTTGACGCTGCGCAATCAAAAAAGAAATCTCGAACATTACTTTATCAAGCCAAATTGTCTGGCGAGTATCCAATACACCAAGTTTCGAAACTTTATAGTGGTATAGACGCAATTGCTTACCTCTTCTGCTCTCTGAAAACCAATATTGGCTGGGAACACAAAGCGAAGACCAAAATACCTTCTGCTCAGAAAGAGCCTCCTGTAAGTGAAAGGCTCAAGTTCAGCAATACAAAAGTTCCAAAAAACACGAAGTTCCTACAGGCTCTTCTCTCTCAACTCTTACCTGATTTCATCAATGATGTTCCCTCAGATTTTTCGAAACTCCAAATTATAAATACCTACGAGATTCAAGATCTTATCTTTCCTCCTGATATGAAACAGCTAGCCTCCAGAGAAGTAAGACTGAAGACCAAACGAAGCGGCATCTTGAGACGCACCCTTATCATTGATGACACAGAATTTACCAATAAACACCCCATGACAGTCTAACTGTATCATTAATCGAATTTGTCACCCAAACCAAAAATAATTAAAAAGGTGAACCAGTTCACTCACCTCTGATATTTACAGGTGTTTCATAACATGCAATGGTCACTATTCCTTCCTTGGTATACGGTATATGGTGCAATACTCATTGTCTTTGGAATTCTACTCGCCGTTTGGCTAGTCTATATTGTTGAAAAGGCTCGCCAACCACCCTGGCTAAAAATGATCATAGCAATCATTTTGATCGCGTTGGCCATTGGGTTCGGTCTGCATCTTATCATGGTGCAACTAGCACTATAATGCTGTAGAAAATGGCCTGCTTATTTTATCCATTAGAAAAGACGCGCCTTTCCATCAAGAATTAGCTTCTGAACAGAACATACATCTTCAAGCTCTGCATCAACAATCGCAGAGACGCTTTTTTCTACAGCACTCCATGATGCCTTTTCATCCGTGATAACTTCGGTTGATGCAATTAACGGTTGGTCAATGGGGTATCCAATTCTTGTAAGAATTTTGATAAAAACCTCTGAGACGTTGGGTTCCTCTGCGATAACATGATCTGCAATGCGTTGGGCTAGCACATTGTATATTTTTCCAACATGATTCTGTGGATTCTTGCCTGCCGTCGCTTCGAGACTCATTGGTCGACAAGGAGTAATCAATCCATTTGCACGATTACCTCGGCCAACTCCTGCATCGTCTCCCATCTCCGCAGAAGTTCCAGTTAGTGTCAGGTAATAAACGCCTCGTTTAGGATCATCTGCAGAGTTGACGACGACACTGACCTCACGATCAGTAATTTTCTTCGCTTGGTCAAGTACAGCATTCTCAACATCGTCGAGTATTCCTCGATAATGGTCAGCATCAGGAATTAGATGTGCAATCATTGCAGCGGCTACTGTTAATTTGATATCATCATTAGTTCGCAATCCCATAATCTTGACATCTTCTCCAACTTCCGGATGCTTCTTTTTAAACGCGTCCGAGTTGAGAAGTTGTTCTGTTTGAAAAACAAGGTTTTCGGTTTCTGAAAAGGGTGCAAAAGCTACACCAAAACTAGTATCATTAGCACGGGGAATGTCGTCAACGGTGTGGTCAAATACATGAGTAAGGTCAACTGAGCCTGATTTGATTTTGTAATCCATCAAGACCTGCTGTGTTGGGTCCAGGAAACGTAGGGTCTTTTTCAAGGTGGTTTTTATTGAGTCAAGAGTTAAAGTACCAAGCGGAATTCGAACCAATTTCTGATCTTTGAAGACTTCTGTAGTAGCACGACCAACAACACAAATGTAAATTGGTTCTAGTAATTCTCCTCCACCGAATCCTACTTGGGCACGACCTCCAGCAATTGATCCTTTGTCGACGTTGTGATGGAGGATTCCACCAAAATTGTCAATGTAGTAATTACAGAGGTTAACGCCAACATTCTCAACAACTGCGTCAAGAATCGTGTCTGGGTGACCTTTTCCTTTTCTTTCGACAATTTCAAGCGATTGTTGTTCCATGGGAGGGGCTACGGCTTTCGTAACAGCGATGTTTCGGGGCATTTACGGCACCTTGAGTGAGCCGAGATGGATGGCTTTGTTTTTTAAGAATTTCCTCTTTACACTATCAAATATTCGTCAGGCGAATAATAGGCTAGAGGGGTATTGCCATAACACTTAAGCCAATCAACAACTACTTTGTTATATCCTCGTGGCTACCGAGCGGAAAAGCTGCGCTAAGTGATTTCGAGGAGTGATAGGGCATGAGCCACTTTGTTGATGAAGATGAAATACGGCGTTTAAGTCGACGCATCGCTGAGGAATTCGAGTCGACCTATGGGACCCTTGATGAAAAGGTTGCCCGTGTACCTGACGATGCGGCAACGGCCATTGCTGATGAATGCTGTGTTCATCTCGAGGTTGCTCGAGTGGCTTATCGAGTTATGCTTGATGGTGTGATTACGGATCCTAGGCCTTCATGCCAGGTTCTTATGCAGGAATTTGATCGTCGAGCTAAACAAGGAAGCCCAGTTCCGGAAATTGATACCTACCAACGAGAAGTTGCAGTAACCGAGGGAAAATGGGTTGAATATCTCTACGGGCAATTAGGGAAAATACTGCTAGCTGATCTTCGGAATTTAGTGAATCTCGAGCGCACAATTTCTGATGAAATTGAACCAGCCAACGAAAAAGTCATTGCTGTAATTTCCCAAAGAAAGAAAATCAATGAATGTTATTTTCAACCATTGATCGAACGGTGGTTAGGCGACCATGAAGGTGCAAATATCACTATTGCCGTTCGAGCTATTGCAGGGGGATTAATCGGATCTACTGACTCTGATATTGATGATGCAATTAACGGTGCTCGAGCCGCGCTCCTTATCAAGTTAAGACGGTATGAACAATTTTTACGCCAAGAAGATGATGAGGAAGAAGAATCTCGTCTGATGGAAAAAGTTCTTGGCGAAATCCAGATTCTTATAAAAGAAGTTCAAGGATCCCTTGAATGGGCTTCTTCAAATACCGCAGGAGAAATCCTCATCGAAGTTACGCCATCTCCACCTGAATCAATCGATGAGAAACCGAAATTTGGGTTTGTTTCTGCTCCATTTCCATCAAGACCACAAATGGGTCCTCCACTACGAACACCTCTAGATTTTTTGGAAAGAGATGTTTGGCTGGCATCCATGAAGGCTCCTGATGAACGAGCTCCGTTCTTACGCGAAAAAATCACCACAGTGGCTGATAATCTAATTGAACAAGGGACACCACTTGACAAAATTGGAACGACGATTATCTTCGATTTAGATAGCCGCTTTTCTTGGACGCGCTCAAAAAAATCAGTGGTCCGAAAAGAATTACGAGAAATCCAGGATTTAGCAGGTGAAGATTATCGTGCACAAATTGAAAACTATGTCCTAGAGAACCTTTTAGCAAAAATCCCGGAACTCCGATCCAAACCAAATAGAGAAGAGAGCTAAATGTGTCTGAGATGAACCGCGATGACAGAACAAAATCCTCCCCTTCTATGGGTCTTAGACTATGTTATTCCTGATTTCACTATCTTTGGAGAAAAAATAACTCTCAATGGAGAACTGCTCATTGCTTCTCGACAGCTTTTTAGTTTTCTTCAGGAGGAGATCGTTCGATCCGCATTCATTGGTCCTGGTGTAGTTAAAGGCCAAGTGCTGATTAAGGGAAAACCGGTAGATGTAGAATATCTCGTCGGGGCGGTCCTCTTTGACCCGACAAAAATGCGACCACGTGAACCAATCCCAGTTCTTGATATCCTTAACCCCGAAATATTAGATCCCCTTGAACAGGCATCAGTCGAACAAGTCCAAGAAATTATTCGTAAACTAATTATCAAAAAAGGGTCTGTTGATGATTCCGGTCAAATCCTGAAGATAACTACAGAAGGCGGACTACCAACCACACTCCTCTCGGAGCAGCGCATTGTACCTCGAAACATTTCACTAATCTCTGGATTGAAGAAAGCCCGCTTTTTACTCGGTGGACAGAAGAATCGGCTGTATACACCTTTCAAGGATGCCCTGCAACGCAATCAATTCAGTGATCCTAGCCGAATTTGGACATTCCGAATTGATACTATGGAATTCGAAGAATTCAATCCCAAAAGTTTTGATGAATGGATTATTATAGAAATGCAATCCGACACCGCCGATTCCTCACGTTCAAGTCAGGTAGTCGAATTAGAATTTAACTCGATTCTAACTTATTTGCTAGGAAATCGGAAATATTTCATTTTTGATGATTAATCCCCAGTTTGAATAGGACTCTCAATTGCTTCAATAACTTTTGCAGCATTTTCAGCCAATTCATATCGACCGATAACTTCTGCTACACGGTTAATTCCTTGTAGGATGTGTACCTGATTATCAAGAAAACCGAAGATATCTCCAGGATAAATGAATAACTCATACTCTTCAAGAAATGTGGAATTGATTTGCGACGGTGTGAAACCTCGATAACGTAGGTCCAGAACGGCTTTTGAAACGTTCCAATTGCCACAATCACAAAAGGGATTTTCTTTACAGCGGCAATTGAAGAAATCCACAGTCCATTTACTGAACATACGTAAAACCCAATTAGGCAGGCGTTTTAATCGACGACTACGCTTTGTACTCATTAAATCTAGAACAGCACCTGCGAATAATCGTGTGGCAAAACGTGTGCGTAATGCGCGTTCGATTTCACTTTGTAATCTAGGAGACAAGTAGACATTTCTAAGCGGTTCCAATCTAACCGACAAGTCATCAGCTGAGTTGGAGCGATGTTCCTGAATTGCCACAACATTAGAGGCAGAAAAATATGAGATAGCTGCAGCACGACCTAACTCAGTAGGCATAATAGTTTGTGCGCTTTGGGTTGCCAACCCATGACGCTTCAGAAATCTAAGACCTTCAGAAAATGTCACCGTGCGAGAAAGTAGACGTTGATACGCATTTTCAAGCCGCTTACGCGAGATACCATCGTAACAAGAGAGAGTTGCCAGCAATTGATCCACAGATTGCTCGAATGTTGCTTCTGGATAGACGTTTTCAATCGGATTATTTAATAAATCCAAAGCGACATCTTCTTCGGTTTTGGGTTCATCACCAAAATATCTTCGACCAATTTCTGCAAGTAAAACTGCTTTTCCAGCATCATGTTTACCAAGTCGACCTGCTCGACCAAGCATTTGTGTAAATTCGCCAACGGTTAGGGTCTTTGTTCCCATCATTAGACTTTGAAAAATGACCATGCTGGCTGGGAAATCTACACCAGCAGCCAACGCCGCAGTAGTAACTACGACCGCAATTTTACCCGATGCAAATGCGGTCTCAATCTTATGTCGTTGAGGATAGGTCATTCCAGCATGATATGCCCTCGCTGGAATCCGCTGCTTTTGTAATTCCGAGGCAATCGAATGAGTGCTCCGACGCGAATTGGTGAACACGATTGTCTGGCCTTGGAAACCAAAGGAACTCTTCCGTCTATATTCCGACCTAGTAAGATCTGCAATGACTCTGAGTTTATCCGCTTCGGTAAGGACCATAATCAAATGACGTTGTAACGGCACAGGACGCCCACGAAGAATAACCGGAACTAGTTCTAACTCCTGAGCTAGTTCCTCAGGATTTCCTACAGTTGCTGAGAGTGCAACTATTTGGGATTTAGGAAATAAGGTTCGTAAACGTATAATTAATCCATCTAGCTCTGATCCACGGTCCTCATCAGCAACCATTTGAATTTCGTCGATGACGACAACGCCGACATCACCAAACATATCGGCTTTCCCTGATCGCAGTAAATAATCGAATCCCTCATAGCTCGCCACTATTATATTGGCATCTGTGACATCATCGTCAACAATTACAAGCGCTTCCTCTCCGACATCAATGCCACTCATCCCAACCCGAATTGCTACACGCAACCCAAGAACTTCAAATTTCTCACGATATTCGTGATACTTTTGGTTAGCTAATGCAACTAATGGTGATAAGTAGATGTAAACCTTGCCTTGCATAGCGGCTTTGAGCCCAGCAAGTTCACCTACAAGCGATTTTCCACTAGTTGTGTCAGAAACAGCTAGTATTGATTTGCCTTCTAATAACCCAGCACTAGCTGCCTTGGTTTGAATCGGAAGAAGAAATTCAATTCCTGCTTTCTTAAGGCTTTGAACAATCTCTACTGGAATGGGAAGCGTTCGGATTGGTATTTTTTTCTCCGGTTCTTTGACCGCTTGAACTTGGTCATATAAGGTCATTGCCGGATTCTTACTTGGTCGAAATTGTGATGAAAGAAATGAAGCGACCTTTTCCACGGAGCGTAGGCGTTGTAACATCGTTTCTAGGCTGCCGTAGGCTTTTTTCGAGATTTCAACATCCATGGACTGAAGACGGTTAGTTAATTCCCGAGAAGCACATTTGTAGCACACTGGTTGCCCCTCAAGTTGGTATACCTGTTGTTTGCGCAACATAGTGAATCGTCCATCAGCAATACACGAACTGCACGCTCGGACGATTACGGGGTCTTTTACGCCAAAATCACGTAACATTCCTTTCAATTCCGCCAAAAATGGAAATCGGGGTTGGCGCGGGATTGCGATATATTCTGCGTTGCGCACCCAGTTCACAAAGGTTTGTGGGTCGACAGGTTTGATACCTCCCTTTTGAACTAACCATAGCTTTTCTGGTCTAAGCCGTCCTTCCTTCATCTGAAAATTAACGCGTGCCCGCAATATTGGTACATGTGAACGTTTTGGACGAAAAACGATAATAAATGCTGCTTGCTCTCGTTTCTTCTCTGGAAATAGAGCTATGCTAAAAGGGGGTTTTAATGGGCGCATTGGCGGACACAGTTCTAGTCGATTTTAGGTGAAAACCACAAGTAAGGCTTTTTAGTCTTGTCTTACTCTTAGGAATCAGGGGTTTAGAGCGTGCGAACAATTGAGATTTACCCCGGCATCTTGTCATTGATGTTAAGCAAGGCTGCTCGTGCTGGTCGAACTGAAATAGGGGGGTTTCTTATTGGCAAGATTGAACGGAACAAGATCGTTGTCACTAGAGCCACATTTCCGCGTCAAAGGGGTTCAAGGACTCACGTAACCATCAATGATGCTGATATGGCTATTCTTGCTGAAGAACTCGCAGAAAGAGGAGCGGGCGAAGTTATCATCGGCTGGCATCATACTCACCCTGGTCTAGGTGTATTTATGTCAGGTACAGATGTCTCAACGCAAATTCGATATCAAGCCTTCTTCCCTGAGGCAATTGCCTTAGTAATGGACCCAGTAAAATTCTCTGAAACCCTGAATATAGATGATTTAGATCTCCGGATTTACCGTGTGGATGGTAGAAAAGAATTCGAGCTTGAATACGAATATGCACACGACCCCGCTGAAATAATTCCGGATTTATTTGGCATCATGCTAACCTTAGAAGAAACGTCAAATGTTGTCTACGAAGACACTTGGTTTGAAAAAATGTTACGAGACGTTTTTGGAGAGCGAATTACTACACCAGAATTCACTTGGGGGTTTGGAAACTTCTTAGAAGCGATAGCAGCATTTGGTACAGTGATTTTTCTAGTTGTATTTGTCGCCCTTGCCCTCATGGGATTATTCGTATGAAATCATCATCAACTGCCCATAAAGGGTTCAGAAAATTGTGGCTGTTTGGTTCAATAGGAAATCAGTTCAGTTAATCCGGCTCATCAAAACCCAACGCTTTGAGTGCAGCAAGAATAGCTTCCTTGTCATCAACTGAAACGTCATCTACATCGCTACTAGCCTCTGCCATACTAACTGTTTCCAGCCCTGGTTCCTCCACGGGAGCAATGGTAGGTTCTGCAGCCGTTGATTCCGTAGATGTTAGTCCAGCAGGTACAGGTTCTTCCTCGGTCACAGGTGTACTGACTTCGGCGTGCTCCGGGGTTAAATCTGGAATAGATTCAGTAGTCATCGCTTCCTCAGAAGGAGTTGGTTCGGTGATTGCTACAGCAGGGCTTGGTTCGGTTGTGCCGGGCATTTTTCGAAACCCAAGAAGCTGGTCCGGTTCGAGAGGATGAGATTCCATGATTTTGGTGAC
This sequence comes from Promethearchaeota archaeon, assembly GCA_048939245.1. Lineage (GTDB taxonomy): Archaea > Asgardarchaeota > Hermodarchaeia > Hermodarchaeales > Hermodarchaeaceae > Hermodarchaeum. The sequence goes on from JBHLPR010000061.1 coordinate 9,052, forward strand.
TTTAGTTGCATAAATTTTCATTAAACCGATATAATAGCCAAGGCGAATTTGGTCCCTGCTAGCGCCAACCAGAAGAGTTTCTGGTGTTCCTCGCATTATTATTGTAAAACCCTTATTGCCCCTAAGAATTACTTCTGAGAGAGTGCCTTGACTTAATTGGCGCAGCGTCTCTTCTCCAACGTTTACCAGAGTGGCTGAAGCAGCAGAGAAGATATCAGAGTCAACATCACCACTTACTGCACAAGCAAGGCGAATACCTTCACGAGTTACTACAGCAAGGGCTTCTAGGCCTGTTGATTGTTCGATTCGTCTCATTAGGTCTTGAAGGTCTTTAAAAGGCGTCTCAGCCATCGTCCATTTCATCCTCTTTACCTGAGTACGTTGTTCTCTTAGTTGTTTCCTATATCAAGGTTGCTCTAGTCACTGAAGGCGTTTCCGCTGTGTTGCGAGCACCGAAAAACTCGACCGGAAAAAATTACTTTCAGTCTCCTCTAGATGATGTTTGTTTGCTTGACCGTATTGGAGTTTAAATACATTCTACAGAAAACGGCAAATGGATAGATTCTCATGGTATTATCAGTCGATGCACTATTCAACATCAACTATTTACCTACTAAGCTGCTACACCGCGATCAAGAACTTGCCAGACTCTCGAATCTGATACCTAGTGATTCGTTAACACAGCCAATTAACGTCCTTGTTCATGGAAGTTTTGGAATTGGGAGAACCACGCTGCTTCGATTTTTTGGACAACACGAATTAGGTCAATATTGTCGCCCATTCATTCGATTCCAAGGCAATAATTCGACCGAGATTGTCTCCGATGCGCTGCATTCGCTAATTCCTTTTCATAGTTCAACTGACTCCTTTCAAGAGCAATGGGCACTCATTAAACGTGTTATTCGAAAATCAGAACAACCAATTGTGTTTGTCTTTGATGATGTAGATACCCAGACAAGTGAAATTTACAAGAAATTCCTAAGTGTTTGCAAGGGAAATAATGTCTCTTCAATGGCAACCGCTCCAAGATATTATCCTCGAAAATTGGATATGCAGACAGCACAATTTCTTGATGTAGCAATAGAGTTAGAACCATTTACTAATCAACAATTTTTGGACATCGTTAAACAACGTGTCGGCGAAGTTTTTACTCAACGAATACCGATCCAAATCACCGAGTTTATCGCAGATTTAATCTGTATCTTAGATTTTCAACGACCTGCAACGATTGTTGAACTACTCCAACACCTTCATGGACTTATTACCAACCCGTCTCAAATTTCCGCGGATTTGATTCGCCAATCGTGTATTAATTCAAGGACTCTTCATTATGATTTCTGGAGTGGTCATCTTTCTAGTCTAACTGAATTAGATGCAACGGTTGTTCTTCTCCTGCAAGCTGTGGGACAATATTTCATCACCAATCCCGGTCATATCTATGTAAGAAAGTCCGGTCTTTTAGCCCAGTTTGAGCAAGTTTCGGAAGAAATTAATTTTCCTTCCTCTTCTAGACAGTTTGCAAGAGCGCTCAATATGTTGCTCTTTCAAGATCTTCTCCAACAATCCCGTTATTCAACAGAAAATTACTTCACACTTCTTCCCGCAGAAGGTTATCTTGAAATGGTCGAATTGCTTCTCGGTGAATATGACTTAGAGCCTTGAGCTCTAAGAATGGGGAGATTAGTTCACTTCTACATTCTCTGCCTCAATTTTGGCACGAGCAAATAGCCTTGCAACACGAATTGGTTCTGGGATTCCTCCAAAGCGAGTAAATCGTTTGATTACTCCTTTCACAACTTCCAGGTCGCATCCTTTGAACTGGACATATACAATAGAGTTGGGTTCTGTTGCTATTCGTTTGCTTGGACCATTCTGTTGCACGAGTTTCCATCGGGTAACCCACTTTGAAGGAAAAGTCGATTTTAGGTGTTCTTTCAAATCTTCTTGAGGCTCTTTGGTGATACTAATTATGGGAAGGGCTGTCTCATCGGATAGGTGGGTTAAATCTATGATATTGAATCCAGCAATGATTGCGCCATGAAGCATTAACCCATTGATGTCGCTTCGGGCTAAGTGTTTATACATTCGAAGAATCGCTTCGGTGGAATCTGTTGAACGGATGGTTGCTCGATCCCAAATCATGCCATCAATTATTAGATCTCGTCGCATCACGACGCCGCCAAGAATTGTGTGGCTCGCTCCCATAACTCCACTTTCTGCAATTCCTAAGAGACGTGTCGCGGGTTTTAGTAATCTCTTATTAGAAGTCAACGTTCAACTCCGCTTCTAATAAACACGAACAAGAAAATAAAGGGGAGGGGTGAAGAGAACGATTATGCAGGAGCGTTCATCTTCTTACCCGGGTGAGCTTTCTGCCATTCTTCAACAGGCATCGCAAATTTCTTTTCTATTTTAGATCGATGAAAAGAGTTCATTGCGCAGAAGGGTACAATTCGACCGTCTGGAATTGCGTAATGAATTCCGCACCGTTCAACACGTTCAAGATCGAAATTGTAGGGGTCCATGAAGTGCATTGAACCAAGCATAATGATGCGTTTCATAAATTTGGCTAAAGCGTCGTAATCCTTCTTTATGAGCAGATTGTTGGCAAGATTCATCAACATTCCTTTCTTCTTGAAGAAGCGCATTGCGCCCATGACACCACGCATCTTTCCGCGCCACTGTTTTCCTTTTTCAAAGTCTTTCGCCATTTTCTCAAGAGTGCCGAGGAATTTTTCGACTTCTACGTATTTTGTGATTGGTGCCCAACTGCCATCATCTTCAACAACAAGAAATGTGGCCATTCCACAAGCTGGGTGTTCTGAAAATTCCACATTGGGAGTTCCTGATAAGGCACCTAGCGCTCTTGCGACAGGCATTACGAATGGGACAGGGTACCAGTCGCTTGGTTTTATCTGTCCGTCTGTCTGCTCATCTGCAAGGCGGTTCAAATCTGGAATGGTGATTCGCATCTCTTTGCGTTTTTCAGTATCAATTCGGCCTGTTATTGCTACAGGTTGAAAGTTAATGCACCGAACGATGTCGTGGTTTTCAATAGCAAATCGAATGATATCCCCAATCTGGTGGTCGTTCACACCCCGCACGAGTGTGGGTACCAATACGATGCTGTGAAGGCCTTCTTCACGGCACCTTTCAAGGGCTTTTAGTTTCTGGGGAAGTAGGTTTACACCGCGTGCAGCGATATATGGTTCCTTTGTGACACCATCAAATTGCATATAGACTGTGCTTAACCCTGCTTCAACTAGTTTTTTGGGGTATCCCTTCTGAGCAAGTAATAAGCCATTTGTAGCAATTTCAACGTGGGGAAAACCAATTTCTTTTGCCATTCGAATAATTTCTGGTAGATCTGCCCGCATTGTGGGTTCACCACCGGCAAATTGGACTGCAGGGGCAGGAACAGGTTTGTTTGCCCGCAAATTTTCCAGCATTCCCCGGATTTCTTCTAGGGTGGGTTCATAAATGTACCCAGCTTTTCCTGCATGGGCAAAGCAAATCGGGCACTCTAAATTGCAACGATTAGTTAGGTCAATGAGGGCAAGATTGGTGTGGGTCTTATGATTAGGGCAGAGCCCACAATCATTTGGACATCCATGGACGGTTTCGGTTCGAGGGTTAGCGAGACCAATACCTTTGTAAGCATATTGAAAAGCCCGGTTGAACTCCGATGCGCTGGACCAATACGTATCTTTCCATTCGCCGTGGTCCTCACACGTTTTTTTAATCATGACCTTTCCGTCTTCTTCATAAACGGTGGCTTCGATAACACGGAGACATTCAGGGCATACTGATTTGGTCGTGTAGGGAAGCTCTTTAGGCGGCATTTTTTCCATTGTGAAATGTCACTCCTTTTGTGGTTACCACTCTGTAGTGGTGAGTTTGTTCTGTTTCGTACTGGGGATTCTTAAAAGGCTTTTCCGAAAAATCCGAGTAGGAGAAGGCTGGATTTGGAATGGGAGAAAGTGTTTTTATAATATCCAGGTATAGGTCAGGGTATGTCCCGGGTAATACGCTTGCATTTGGTCTCGGTTAAACTCCCTAAAGCCTACGTACGAGGGCTAGACACATTAGTTGACAGAGGAACCTATCCAACAAGAAGTGAAGCGATTCGTGTGGCTATTCGTGATCTTCTCAAACGCGAGCTATGGATTTCTGGTTCTCCTCTTACAATGCCACAAACAGATGACGATTAGGGTGAAATTGCCCAACTAGCGTTCACGAGTTCCCTGTATGT
>JBHLPR010000062.1:0-13218 GCA_048939245.1 Promethearchaeota archaeon
ATCTTGTTTTGCGAAGAGCGCGTAAGCTGCAGAGTCGAACATATCACAGCCCATTGCTACAATTAGTGGGAAAAGAACCGGGTGCCCAGCACCAAAGAGATGAACCGGTTTATCAAGAGGGAGATTGTTTTTTGCGCTTAGGACTAAATCGACTAGTTTATCGAATTGGTACTGTTCCATAAGCTGGGTTGGGCTTCCTATTGCGTAAATAGAAAAATCAAGTTTACTTATAGCATGAGCTGATTGCTCTACCAATTTCGGGTAAGTCCCTCCTTGAATTGGACCAACCCATAAAATGTTGGATTTTTGGCGTTGTGAAATTGAAGCCTTCGCTCTTCGCAGAGTTTCTTCTACGGTTAATTGAGCTTCATTATAGGTCGCCTTACCACCTGTAGGAACATCTAGTATGACTGCAATGTCAGTTTCAATCTTTTCTTGAAATTGAATGATTTGTTCAGGAGTGGTTTGAACATCTCCGTAAATTAATAACTGGTATGCCCCCGAATCAGTCATAATTGATCCAGGAAAATTAAGTATGTCATGGATTGAACCTTTACATTCGGCTTTTGAAAGTAAGTAAGCATTTGTTATGATGATTTGACAATCGAAATCTTGAAACATTTTTTGTGGTGGTATAAGCTCATTCGTTGGATGAACTACCGGAATGAATGTGGGTGTTTCAACCAAACTGCTCTTAGTCCGAAACCTACCAATTCGTGCAAGTAAGTCTTTTTGAATGGTTTCAATCATTGCAAACGCGACTTTTAGGAAGGCTCTTCTTCTTTTGCTTCTTGTTCTTCAACAAATCGTGTGTATACTTTCCGAATTCGGTCTGCAAGTGGTCCTGTACCTTCTACTCCTTGTTCGGTCACGCGAACCTTATTAAGCACGACAATGACTCGTGCGTCTTCAAGGAACCGAACCTCCCCAGGAGGAAATAATGTTTCAAGCTGCTCAGCTAATCCTTTCAAATCAAACGGGTCCTCGGTCTTTACAAGCTCAAGAATCGTATGACCTGTAATTAAAATCCGATGAAAAAGATTTCCTTTCTTATCGCGTGCTTCACCTAAGACAATACTTAGAGTGGAAGGATCATACCCACGCATTTTTCCTGTAAGGGATTTTCCAGTATTGGTTCTCACTATAACTGTGGCTCCTATCAAAGAGGCCAATTCTTTGAAAAAGTGTCGAGCCCCTGTACTTTGTGACATTTGGTGTCCTCCAGATATTCTTGTTTTGAGTAGTGATTATCCATCCGTTTTTATATGTTGTTAAGTCACATTATGAGGTGTTTAGTTTAGGTTAGGTGATGTATTTGGTTTCCGGAAATGGTACTATTGATAAACGTGAAACTCCGCTGACCCAAGTATCTCAATATTCTATCAAAGTTGGTAAAAGACTTCAGATTGATTTTGAGTTACCAAATAGTATAAACTCCCTTCAGAACGGACAGAAGGTCAATGTGTCAATCACAACTAGTAAACCAAAGAAAGCACAGAAGCTTCTTACGCTTCGAGGCGAAGTCTATGAAATAGAGAAGACAAAATCAGGTACGAACTATGTGATTTTCTTTTCAGGTCTACAGGGTAGTATTATTGCGAAACGACGAATCCCAGGAATAAAGGTGAAAAAACCAATATACCTCTCAATAACTAAGTGATAGTGACATCAGATCAAAGCCTTACTTTCTCTATTACCGCTTGAATAGTTTCGGTGATGTGTCTCCCTGTGTAAGATAAGCTATTGAGCGGACAAAACGTCCTGTGTGTACAAATTTAGTCGTTGTTGGAAGGGATAGTAGTTCCCCAAAAGTTTGGTTAAGAACAGCATCACTTTGAGAATACGAATCGGCTCAAAGTGATGATTAGATGGATAATCTACACTGTTCTGAATGTTCAGGTCACACCATACTTACAAATGGGGAATATGTGTGTGCAACCTGTGGATTGGTAGTGGCGCGCCAGATAGTTAGTTCACCTTACCAGATGCATAAGGAGGAGGGGGGTTCTTCTTCGCATTCTAAGTCATACGTTGCTTTGGGAAAACGCTCTGTCATGGTAGGGGGATTGGGAAGCTTCATTGATTACCAAGCTAGTCGCTTCTTCTATGACCAAACGGGTCGGCCTTTAACTCCGCGGAGACAGCGATTGTTTCGAAGGCTCAAGTATGATTATAATCTTCGTGTTCGAATCGCTAAACGAGAAACAACTTATCGTGCATTAAGATCCCTAAGTCGAGTAGCGGATTTGCTCTCTTTAACAGAGGGGATCAAGGATAGGGCGGCCTACTACTATCAGAAGATGGATAAGAAGCTTGACAATAGTGATATCACAAGCCATCTAACACTAATGGCTTATGGTTTAATGTTGGCAGTACGCGAGTCCAAAGAAAATGCCCCTATTACGCTCCAAGAAATTGCGGAGGCTTTTCGGAAGCTTGGTCATCGAGTAACAAGTCGCTCTATTATTCGTCAAGCCCTTTCAGTAAAGAAGAAGATTCCACTTGCACCAGTAAAGAGATCAAGCGAGGATTATCTACAACGTATCGTGTCACAGACGGTGAACCATCCTATGATAAGTCTAAGGCTACGACGCGCCGGCTTGACAGCACAGAAATATCAAGCGCAGTTAATTAAATTCGCTAACCAGTTGTTCGGTAGAATCAGCGTCCCTGAGCGCGGAGGAAGGAATCCATTCATCTTTGCTGTTGCAGTTGTTTATAGTGCAGATTTATTGATTGCAAAAATGGCAAAACGCCGCCCAATTCTCACTCAACGGTTGGTCTCCAAGGCCACAGAAGCCGCGGAGTACAGTGTACGAGATCATTATGCCAAATTGTTAAAACCGCACATTCTCAAGATGCTACCCTAGTACAAGCTGTGTTATGTGGAGCATTATTACAACAATAGTAAATAGAGAGAAAAGTAAGACTGGCTGAAAAGTCGATATACCAGCAATCCAAGCGAGATAGATGACGAACGGCATTGATGTGATTATTGTCCCTGAAATCAATGCCAGAGTAGTAAAGTCATTAGTTACTGACTGGATGATTAACAGAAGAAACCAACTATAAAGAACAAGCCTAAGTATCTGGAAGAGAAGCATTCGATAACCTCCTATAGTGGCTGAAAAGTCAATTGAATTGCTGATTGAGTTGCATTGATTAAAAGTAGATAATACCCTGACTGATTCAATCCAGATATCATTAGTGACGATCTATAAGTTCGTGTTATTATGTGCCAGCTATCAAGATAAACTTTGAAGATGAGTTGATTATTAACAGCTTCAAGTGTTAAGTTAGCCGGAACGAAAATCTGTGTTGTTAGACAAGTTTGTTCATGATCAGCTGAAAGAATCAATTCGTCAAGATTCTGAACAAATTGTTGAAAAGCAATTGCTTGTTCAGACTGGTGAAGTAACTGACCTGTATTGAAAAGCAGAGGCACCCCTATTGTAACTAGAAGGCTAAGGTTTAATCCAATGATTACGATTTTTTCTAAACTCTGATTCAATTTACTCTCATATGTTTCCAGGTTAAAAGAAATTTAAAGTCCTATTTCTGAGATTTTTTTGCTTTAAATAGAATTCTCTGAATTATGTCCACGGTAATAATGGTTTGTCCTTTCCAAATTATCAAAGACGAAAAGGGTTCGAAAATATTAGCATTCAGTTGTGAAATATGTTCATGTCAAGACCCACAAAAAGGTGATATCATTGATAACGAGTATTGCCGCCAGCAGTTTCTTAAGATACTACCATTTTTAGAAGAGATTTTTACTTGTCAATTTACTTCCAGTACCAGAACGGTTAGTCTCCCCCGTCGATCAACAGAACTTCTGAAAGAGTATGTTTTGGTTGTTGAAAAATTAGAACCACATATTCAAAAAATCGTTTATCATTTCCCTGAGATAAGAGAGAAATTATTTACGGAGCCATTCTCAACCTTCAAAATTCTTGAACAGACCTACAAATCCTCAAAGGAGCGATCAATCCTAGAAATTATTTCAGCATTAGTAAAAACGAGGTTAATTTCAAATGCAAAGAATCAGATTAGAGATGATGGTTTAACAGATCAAAAGCTCTTTCTTGAAAATTATTTACAAATTCAGAAAAGCCCCCTAAAATATTCGAGCGATAAACTCTTCGAAGAGCCTTTTGAGCTTCTTAGCACATATGAAGTGGGACCATTTAGAGCTAGTATTTTTGAATTTGCTCAATTCCCTCTAGAAAAATTCTATCAAGTTGTATTATCATTAGATGAAATTCACTCTCAAGGTTTATTACAAACCCTGTTATCGCACCGAAGACAATTTTCCTTAGAAGAAGCTGAGCTTCAAAAATTGGATGCCCTCATATCCTCTAAGATTACTGATTTTACACAAAACCTTATGACAACTTTCAAAGAATTATCCAGCACTGAACAAAAGAATTTCTCAATCTATGCCATTGCACAGATTCTAAATTTAACCAAGACCTTACCACTTTTACTTGATGATGAGGTTCAGGAAATTTTCCTTGATAAACCGGGGACAGCATATTATATTGATCATGCTATCTGGGGTCGGTGTAAAACAAATCTTATCCCATCACAATCGGAGTTATCACATATTATTACAAGATTGCGTCTTGAAAGCAGAAGACCTCTGGATGAAAAGAATCCCTCGTTAAAAACTGAACTAAAAACTGCGCTATTTCATGTTCGTGCAGCGATTGACATTCCCCCTCTCGCTTATGAAGGAGCGCACCTCAATATCAGAAAAATCCGATTACGTACCTTGACTCTACCAGAATTGGTTGCCAATGGCACCATTTCCCTTTCAGCAGCCGCATTCCTCGTTTTATGTATGAATTTACGAATAAACATCACAATTTGTGGTGAACCGGCAACTGGTAAGACAACTCTAGCAAATGCAATTAACCTTATAGCTCCTCCCAATTGGAGGAAAATTGCTATTGAAGATACACTCGAAAGTATTTCTTTTGATGAAGGAAATAGACACAAAGTAACCTTTCAAGTTGCGCCCTTTGATTCATTCGACCAAACGCAATCAACAAAATCTAATGAAATAATCAGGTTACTGCACCGATCTCCTGATTGGGTATTTTTAGGAGAAATTCAAACTGCAGAGCATAGTTCAGCAATGTTTCATGCGATTAGCGCAGGTATCAGAGGAATTCAGACCTGCCATGCAAATTCTAATCAAGAGCTTTTATTGCGTTGGCAAGTCCATCACGATATACCCGAAGTGTGTTTTCAATCTCTTGGTTTACTTGTTCATATGGTGAAAGAAGTAATTCGGGGCCAAGTTAATCGTAAAGTTGCTCAGATTAGTGAGGTCCAATTTGATTCAGGCAATGTTACTTTAAAACCCATTTTCGAATGGAATAACACGTCAGGACAGCTCGAACAAATAGTGTCTGATTTATATTCACAGCTTATTTCTCGAACATGTAAGTTTCAACGGTTGAAACAAGTAGATATTCGAAAACAGCTTTGCCTTTATCAAGAAACGTTAGCGAAACTTGTATCCAAACATATCTATGATCCTGAATTAATTGTAAAGACCTTTGATGAGACATATGCGTCCAAAAGCCCATCGGTATCAGATATTGTGAAAATACATAAAGAGCGAAAAGAAGGTGAAAAATCTTCGATTATATCAGTTCACTAGCTTATCTAGGAAAACGAGTTCCAGGAAGCCGATACATATTAGCACGCTTTTCTTCTTCTGAATTTTGTGAAGCCATTGAAATCCTCTACCAGGGTTCCGTTAATCCCTTCCACATTCAGAGTGGTATAATGATTCTTAGTGTGACAAGTAGCGGTATCCTCACACTTCTTCTTAGTCTGTTTCTTCCTATTCTTAGCGCTTTGGTGTTAGGTATTACAATTGGCTTGGTGATCTGGTTAATTCTCTTGAACAAGATTCTTGTCAAATATCATAAGCAGTTGGTACAAATAGAAAGAGCAACACCATATGTTTTGGAAGAATTGGTCACGCTCTTTACAATTACAGGTTCTGTTTTTGAATCGATAGAATATGTATCGAAAGGAGAGCATGGTGCTATTTCATCTGCATTTGCAGAGATGATAGAACCATTAAACTTGGGCGTCCCCCCAGAACAACTGCTCCGAAAGTATGCTATCACTCAACCGTCAATAACACTTCGAAGAGGACTTCTCACCTTTATCCAGTTCATCGAGTCTTCGGTTGCGAATCTTGAGGCTGTAATAAGCGATGCCCATGAAAATCTCCAAAGAAAATATGAAAGAAGAACATTGCAATGGGAAAGTCGGATGATGATAATTGTAGGCGTACTTGTATTTTTACCGATTATTTTCATTTTAGGCATAGCTATCCGAGGGTTAGCAAATCAGCCATTGATTCTGGTTCTTCCGATTTTTCAGTTTATACTCTCAAAGATAATGATATCAGCGCTTCTACCAAAAGAAATGATATTATTGGGGGAATAAAAAACGCAACCGCCAGACGATGAATTTGATCAATTTCTTGATTTTCTTACACACCTTTCAACAGAACTTGCCTTTGGAACTAGTCCGGAATACGCATTAGTTAGAACTTCGCAATACTTTGGGACCCAAACACCCTGTTATATACTTGAAGCGTTGAATTCAATTATCAAGGGTACAAAAACATTTCAGGCGGCATGGTCGGAGTTAGTAACAAAATACAATCATAACCGAAATTCGCGTTTACTTGAATTACTTGGTCGTTTTGTGAAGAAAGGGTCAGTTACTGGTGGAGAAAGAATGCTAGAAGTCCTTAAACAGATTCGGAAAAATAGCGCAATGACGAAAGATAGGAAGAACTTGATTAACAGCCAAAAGGTAAAGGTATTTGCACTTTCTTTCGTCTCCTCAATCGTTATTGGTTTAATTACTGCTATAGCCCCCTTACTAGACTTCACATTTTATCAAGACCTATGGACCACCTCGTATGTCCACTCCAACTCGATTTCATTTTATATTCTAATCGCATCATTTCTAACTGTTATTATCACAGGATACCGTCTCAACCAAACCGTCAGCGGATCTATTAGAACAGTATCGATTAACTTGATCGCGTTTGGGTGTACCTTCATTCTTATATCCCATCTTTTATTATCCTTCATCTAGTGTGGGGCTTAAATATCTCAAAACAGACTGATTCTTGGGACCCATTATGAGATTATTAGATTTGTTAAAAAAATTCGTCCATAATAAAAGAGGATCGCCACTTGTCGAGCAGGGACTTCTTTTGGGATTAGCTATCCTAACCATTACGATTTTGATTACAGTGGTCCTTGATGTCATGGGATGGTCCCAAGGACTCTTTCAGTCGATTGTCATTCAACTAGACCAATTGAAACAGGCCTTTCTCAGTGGCTTTGGTGGATAAAACACAGGCAATTTACCATATACTGATTCAGGAACTTGAAGCTGATTCGATCTTTTTTAGACCCAAGCCGCGTAAGGGTTCATTGCTGGAAATACTTGGATTAATTAATGTAATTGATGGTTCTGGTTCACTTTCTGTCTTAACCTGTGCTGAATCAAGTTGTGTCCCAGATATCTTGTCAAGATTCACCGAATTAGCTGTTTGAGACTCGAGAGATATATTCCCTTCAATGTGCACAGCATCACTTGCAATTGAGTCTAAACGATAGAGTTGAAGAGCATTCCAATCGACATCCTCAAAGATCTCTATGTTTCCTCGAAAACCAGGAAGGACGGAGGAATTGCCTTCTAGCCCTGTCACAATTAGAAGAACCCTAACGTACCCAGCAAAATCGGGTATGATTCTTGCACCCCAAATTATTCTCGCATCGTGTCTCATTTGCCTAGTCACAACATCAGCCACACGTGTGGCCTCTTCAAGGCTTAAATCAGGACCGCCAATTACATGAATTAGCGCACCAGTAGCCCCCTTCACACTTAAATCGCCGAGTAGAGGAGAATGGAGCGAATTCTTCACAGCTTCGGAAATCCGATCGTAATCCTTATTTTCTGACTCGGATGCTTCTCCTAATCCCACTAAAGCCACTCCTCCTCCTGCCAATACGCTTCGAACGTCTGCAAAATCAAGATTGATTAAACTTGGCAGACTAATCGTTTCAGTAACTCCTTTCACCATACTCGCAAGAATTTCATCTGCAACACTAAATGCTTCATCGATTGGAAGATCACGAGCAATTTCGAGTAGCTTGTTATTATCAATAACAATAACTGTATCTGCGTATCTTCGTAGGCGTTGAAGACCTCGATGAGCTTTATCAATCCTAGCACCTTCAATTGTAAAAGGTGTGGTCACTGTACAAACAACAATTGCGCCATTTTGCTTTGCAATTTCAGCTATGACGGGAGCAGCCCCGGTACCTGTCCCTCCTCCAAGACCTGCTGCAATGAAAAGGAGGTCAACTCCGCGTAACAAATTTGTTAAATCTTGACGTGATTCTTCAGCGGCCGCAGCCCCTAACTCTGGAAATCCGCCTGTACCCAATCCTCTTGTAATCGTTTTTCCAATTAGCATTTTTTTATGGGCTTGTACGTAATCAAGATGCTGTTGATCTGTATTAACGGCGATGCATTCAGCACCTTGAATTCCAATTTGAACTAGCCTGTTTATCGTGTTGTTACCACCACCGCCAATGCCTGCCACCATTATCCGAGCACCGGGTTTTGAATAATGTGGAGTTGATTTTGCTGGACGTTGAGCGGCATCACGTACAAGTTTCGATAATCCACTATTCATACTTATTCACCTTATTGTTGGTTTTGGCGAAATTTGCTCCCAGAGTTCCTTTTTCAGAAGATCTCTTACTGCAATTCGAATCGCTTCACTGCGATTGGGGTATAACTTCTCAACAATCAAACGCTCGATTCCACTTACATACGCTTCAGGAAGATTTACAGTAATTAGCTTCATGTCTATCGGAGTCACTACTAGATATTATCCTGAAAAGCTCCTAGTATTATCGGGGTATTACCGCATAGTAAAAGTATAGTGTACAATAGGCGGATTGAAATTAATCAACGATGCTATCGGGTTTATTTGCCAAATGACCGGAAAATAGCTAGTATTACCTTCTTTGAGAGGCTATTGAACGGAGTATCAGTTATTTCCAGTCCTGAAAAGCGAGTATAAAATGAGTCCAAGTGAACGGACCTTTCTTCTAATGGATTGGCGCCAATTGGTTGCCTTAAGCACATCAAAAGATCCCCACTTTTAAGGCATGTTTGATCTAAAAATTTCTATTCTAACTCTATTACACAAATCGTTTACTATATTCTCAATGGAATTTCTTTTAATACAGAGGCTTGTTATGATATTATCCGCTGATAAAGTTTAAAAAGCGAGGAGAGCACCAGGGAATGAATTCTCCGCTGCGGGGGTACCCGAGCATGGTCTAAGGAACATGGGTTTCATGTTCCGATTAAAGGGGCAGGACTGAGGCTCCTGTGGTGTAGACCTTCGTGGGTTCGAATCCCACCCCCCGCACCACTCGCAAAAATTTGAGTTTTGTTGGTTTTTATAGAGTAAAATGCTCCAACTGGTGGAGCATAAAGAGAATGCCAGGTAGTATGATAGATCAATTCAATTTACATTTACGAAATATCAAAGCTGTTCCTGGCGTGGAAAACTCGGTTTTAGTTCAAAGAGATGGATACCCTATTACAAGTAGTGGTGTTTGGTTATCAGAAAATGAGATTTTTGGCTTATCTTCATCCTCTGCTGCAATTCTATCAGTGGCACAACGACTTCACGATGATTTATCATATATTCTAATTGAAGGTGAACGGAGTAAATTCCTTTTAGCTACGCTTCCTCGGTCAGCAAATTATTTTATTACCGTAACCACGCAAAGTCAAAGTAATCTGGGAGCTCTGTTATTACAACTGGAAAAAGCAATCAGACAATTAGATGAGACACTTTGGAATGAACAGTTTATTCCACCTTTAAGATCCTTTGAAACCTCTCAACGTAATAAGATACGGAATGCATTCAATGTTCGAGAAGGCACTCAACGTAGTTGGTCTACTGGGACTCTAAATTTGAGTATCACTGAAAATGCTGCGCATCAAATAACTGCAATTGTCAGCGATTTTCTTCAGGCCTTACCATCTGCTCAAACAGGTGAAGTATGTCTCGAAGGAGGTTACTTAATTCCTACACAGAGATATAACGAAGGAATGCGACTTCGCAATTCCACATTAACTTACACTCTCTTTGATACTTCTAGAAAAGTTGCGCAGCTAGTCAAACGGACAGAGCTAATTCAGGTTTTATGTGATTGTGGATCGACACAGCACTTCATTTATCGATTAGCTGGTGGTCTTTTTAGTACGCTAATTCGGAAAGATGACACTCGTCTAGGTTTGCTGAGATTAATAATACCTAATTTCATCGCAGAAATCGAATCAGTATTGCAAAAGGCACCAGCAAAAGAAAAGCCTACCTTAGATGTGGATGGTTTTTTGGAGGCAATCGCTCGATGAGTACATTTCTAGATAATGGTTTGTACACCTTAGGACGAAGGCAACTCGCAATCGTATTACGTTCAGTATTGGATAGATATCCGATAGTCATATTCAGTGAATCACAAGAGCCAATAGATGCCATTTCTGAGTCTTTAGTAAAATTAGTGCCACACCGTCGTGAGATGGTATTTGGATCGGATTTTGTTTCATCTTCAGAACATGAGCAGTTAGTCCTTCATGAAAAAAGTGACTATAACGGAGAACGAATAATTTATCGTGCTCCATCATCCGCTGCACAACTAGTATCGAACCAGATAATTGATTTCAGAGGATGGATCATTGCTACCAGTGAAAGAAATTTGCACGAAATCGAGAATGCTTGTATCCAAACCTCAGCTTCTCCATTGATTTTACGATGTAAAGAAGGAAAACTCACAATAGAATCTAATGGAAACTCGGACTTATTTTCCGATACCAGCTTTGAATTAAAGCTATTAGAAAAAGTCACATCCGAAACCCGAACAAGGATTGAAAGAATAACTCGAATCCTAAAACGAGCTGCAAAAGGAAAAGTAAGTGAACGACTTGAAAGAAGTCTTGTCGACCTTAATCATGAGGAGGATAGAGTTCGACAAAGTCTATACAGGGAACATATTCAGACTTTTGTTGAAGCAGCATGGAGAGTTATGATTATTCTAATGCGTCTTCGTTTATTACAAGGAGTTGGAGTTAAGTCAGTGTTATCTGATAAAATGCTACGCCAAGCTGTTGATTACAAGGGAGCTTCAATCGATCGATTGATGGAATTCATTAAAGCGGAATGGGGCGAGGACTTCCAAACTTCTGTAGAAGACGGGGTAGGACAAACCTTTGGGGATCGATTAGAAGGATTTTGGACAATTTAGTGATCTCAGAAGGAAAGATATATGCTGATTGATTGGAGTCAACGCATTATTCAAACGAAACTGGTCTATTACGGTCCTGCAATGAGTGGAAAAACCGCTAGTATTCGAGCCTTATTTCACCGCCTCAATATTCTATCACGATTAGAATCAATAGAAACAACTTCAGGAAGAACTCTCTTTTTTGATTATGGTCCAATTGAACTATCCCATGGTGAATGGATCATTCAGATCCATATTTGGTCAGCCACTGGACAAGATTATTATGCAGAGACTCGTTCGACAGTTCTCGCAGGAACTGATGGAATCGTTTTTGTGGCAGACTCGAATCCACAGTTAATAAGTGAGAATCAACGTTGTTGGGAAGAACTCAGGGGGTTCTTCGGAGATAGACTTACAGAAGAAGTTCCTGTCGTGTTTGCATTGAATAAGCGAGACATCTGGCCTGCAATAAGCCGGATTGATTTCATTAATACACTGGGGTTGAATGGAACGTCACAAATCTTTGAAACCGTTGCGATCCAAGGTTCATTTACTCTCGAGATTTTACAAACCATTTTGAGAAAAATATTACTGGGATCGAATCTTGCACAACCCAAAAAGATAGGAACCTAGGTTCACATCTCCAATTACTATAATATTGGAGAATAGGAACATGCAGATTTCTTTCTTAGAGGACATAGTAGTAACACTTCTACGTTTGGCAGTGACAGATTTACCGCAAGATGTAACTGAAAGTCTCGAACACGCTTTTAAAAAAGAGAGAAATATGACCGCAAAAAGCCAATTGAAAGCGATTTTAGACAATATCAGCCTTGCTAGAACACAATCAATTCCAATGTGCCAAGATACGGGGATTCAGATATTCTACTTAACTGTCGGGTCCAAATTTCCTTTGATAGACCATCTCCCAACGATTCTCGAACGCGCGGTTCAAAGAGGAACGCAGGAAATTCCCTTACGCCCTAATACTGTCAATCCTATTTTGCATAAGAATCCTGGAAACAATACTGGTCTTTATATTCCTTGGATTAATTGGAAAATCGTCAAGGGAACTGAACTGAAGATTACTACATTTCCTAAGGGGGGTGGTTCAGAAAATGTCTGTCGATTAGGAATGCTAACCCCAGGGCAAGGAATGAAAGGGATGAAGCAATTTGTCATCGATTCAATAATAGAAGCAGGGGCTAAACCTTGCCCACCCACAATTCTTGGAATAGGTATAGGTGGCGGTGCCGATATCTGTATGAAGATTGCTAAGGAACAACTGATTCGACCCGTGGGAGAACGTCACCCAAATCAAAAAATTGCTGCAATGGAAGAAGAACTGCTTTCCGCCATTAACCAAACAGGTATTGGTCCAATGGGACTTGGGGGAGATACAACAGCCTTAGATGTACACATCGATATCGCAATGAGACATCCTGCATCCTTTCCTGTTGGTCTTGCTGTTCAATGTTGGGCTGCAAGACGCGCCTCCGCCCTGATTACAGAAGATGGAAACGTTCAATTTACTTCTCATAAGGTAGAATAAGATGGTAACCTATAATCTAACTACCCCAATCTCAGAAGAAGACATAAGAAAAGTACGTGTAAATGACATTGTATACATCACTGGCACAATATTTACTGCTCGTGATGAAGCACATGAAAGGGCTTTGGAATGGTTCAAAAATGAAAAACAGCTCCCAATTGATCCCAATGGATTAGCTGTTTTTCACTGTGGACCCATCGTTCGAAAAACAGAATCCGGTTGGGAGATTGTAGCAGCAGGTCCGACGACAAGCACACGAATGGAAATGTTTGAAGACAAATTCATCGAAGCCTATAGAGTACG
>JBHLPR010000014.1:0-44041 GCA_048939245.1 Promethearchaeota archaeon
TGAACTCATAGCCTTTGGGAAGGAATATGCCCAACAAGTTGTGAAGAATTCACAGAGACTAGCTGCGGAGTTGGTAGGGCAAAATATTCCTGTTATAGGAGCTGATTGGGGATACACAGCATCGCATCAGGTACTATTACACACCCAAAACCTTGAACAGGGGCAGAAAATGTGTGCCCAACTTGAAGCAGCAGATATCATTGCGGACGCGGGCGTACGCTTAGGATCCCAGGAAGTGACTCGGCGAGGTATGCAAATCAACCAGATGGCAGATATTGCACAATTAATTGCCCAACGCCTAAAGGGAGCCCCAGCCAAACAGGTCAAAAAGAAAGTGCACTCCTTGACTCATCAATTTCAAACTCCTGCATTTTGTTTTAGTAATTGACACCTGAAAACAAGAGAGACAAGAGCATTTTGTGATACGCGACATTCTTATCTCCTTATGGATGACGCCACAAAGTTTTTTGCATATTTGAAGTGATAGTCTAGTATCGAAAGGGGAATACTTATGCCAGTTGATATGCCCGAGGACTCGTTTAACGTGTCTAAGAAGAAATGGAGATATCGGAAGCCTGGAGCAACATCTGATGAAGGAAGTGTTGAAGTACCAAAAAAGATAGATACCAATTCTAGCGAAAAACTCGTTGAGGAGCTAGTTGCGGAATCAACACTTGAAGTAGATGAGGGAGGTGAGCTGGAGCCAACGGAAGAAGATAATGAGATATCTTCTGAGGAAACCGAAGTCTCCGTCGAAGAAACCGTCATCGAAGATATAATCGATGAAACCAAGGAGAATACTGTGCAATCCCCTGAGGTTGAGAAAGTAAAAATGGAAGATCAGGTGACTTCGAAGCAGATTGAGGCCTTGCTCAGCGAAGTTGAAGAAATCAATACCAAGAAAAACGCATTTGAGGAGCAAATAGCTACTCTGACAGATCAACTAGATCAAGCAAATACTGACAACGTTGAACTCGAAGAACAGATTGCAGGGCTACAAAGTGAATTAAAAATAATTACCGAGAGCGAGAAAGAAAAGACCAAGAAACTCAAAACGATTCAAGAAAATCTCTCTGAGGCGGAAGAACGAATCTCTCATCTCAAAGAAGAGCAGAAGACCATGGAAAAAACCGCAAAAGAAAGGGAAGAACACCTTTTAACTCAGCTAGAGGCATTGGCTGAACAAGTTGGTAAACTCCGTGAAGTTATTCGAAAACGTGATGATGAATTAGTTGCTTTACAGAAGGATATTCTTGTAAAGAAGGATTTAGCTCAAGGAGCACAGGAAGAAGCGTCCCAACTCCGTACCGTGGGGATTATACAACGTGAGGCTGTTCAAGATACCACGGTGCTTCGACGACGGGTCAATGACTTAGAGGTGGAACTTGAACTACTGAAGAAAGCCCTTGAAAAAGATCCCAAATACCGGATTTACATGTTAGTGCGTGAAACGGGTCAACGCACACTCGAAGAACTTAGCAAAATTCTAGGCGTGGGAGTGTACGAGACCCGACGACGTGTACAAGAACTCGTCCGTGGAAAACTTCTTGAATTAAAAGGAGAGGTTGTTAAAATCTCTCGCCGAGCGTAGAGAAGTTCTATGCGCTTTCAATCTTTTAATACCCCCAGTTACAAATATGTGATTTGCTCCTCCATCTGAGGTCGTGGAGGTTAACGAGTCAAATGATTCAAGTATACTATATCAAAAATGAGGAAGTTCACAAGCTAGCGAAGAACGAAGATTTCCAAAAAATCTGGCGTAAAACAGATTACATTTGGGTTTCTGCGGTCGATCCTGATATAGAGGGATATAGCCAGCTAGGCCTGTATTTATCTGTTGATTCAAAAAGTCTCTCCCGAGTTGTGGAACAGGCACATAGAGGCCGCTATCACCGATTCTATGATTATTCAGCATTTCATATACCAACAATAGTGACACAACCAATTCAACACGCCGAACCCGTCTTGATACTATTAGGGGAAAACATGGTTGCCACTATTGGGAAAATGATCCCAACAGAGGCAATTGGCGAAGTTGAGGAAACACTTCGAAACTTGATAACAGCGGGACAAGAAACAAATCCGTCGATTATCGCTGTTCGTTTCGTTCAGGAAATTATCGAACGGAACACACTCATCATTAATCAAATCGTCAATTCAACAAAAGACCTAGAATCAAAATACGCAGATATCAATATCAATACCCTACTTTCTGAAATTCAGCGAATCCGAGGACTTCAAAACGAATTTTACCAACATTTGACCAGCCAACGTCATTTCATTGATATGATGCTCCAACACGTCCCTCGACACCTTCAACTCACGGAAGAATTACGAGCTCTTCTCGATACTACCATCTCAGAATTAGAGCGACAGCAACAAACCCTCGAAATTAATGGCCGTAATCTAACCGATCTTGTCTCGTTACATTCAATTCTACTCGCCAACCGCTTAAACCGCGTTATTGTCATATTAACTGCAATCACTGTAACTGTAGCAGTTCCTTCTCTGGTTGCCAATATTCTTGGAATGTACAACGTCTTTTGGCCTTTTCCTCTGCTTCATCTCCCCAATGGAATTCCCGTTTATACTTGGCAAATTCAACTATTGATTATTATCCCCGCAATAATTATCCCTATTTTTTGGGTGATAAGGAAAGGCTGGGTTCGTATTCCAGAACATACTAAAAGCAGTAAATAAACGAATATGCTTACCTTACAGCCAGCCTTTCAAAATACAGGATGGACTATTCATGGCTAAGTCGAACAAATTCGTATCGTTACATCAACTAGTTCGAGACCATATCTTTCAAGGAAACCAAATCTATCTAGAAGGATTGTTGGTGAACCGATTACCTATGGCCGCAGTGCACGAGATTATTCGCGCTGAACTCACTGATCTTCGCATCGTTAGTGCACCAAATAGTGTAGCAGTTGATCAGCTGATTGGAGCGGGCGTGGTTTTGGAGCTTGAATTCTATTTTTTGGGTTTTATGACTGCGAATGGCTTTGCAACGATGCGTCGGTTCCGTGAAGCTGTTGAAACGGGAAAGCTCAAGGTCAAAGAGAGCATGGGATACGCGATTTGTATGGCTCTACGTGCAGGAGCATTTGGTATCCCCTTTATGCCCCTACCGGATTTTAGAGGATCAGACCTGGTGACAATTCGAGAAGATTATCGAATAATGCAATCCCCATACGATGAACGAGATTCGGTCATAACAGTTCCAGCATTGTGTCCGGATGTATTGTTGCTCCACGCTCACGCCGCTGATTCTAAAGGAAATGTGTATCTCGATGAGCCATGTACCAACTTCACCCGAACTACTGCGCAAGCCTGTAAAAGAGTCTTAGTGACCGTAGAAGAGCTTATTGAGCCGGATACATATAATCCAAGTCAAGTTACGATTCCTCATTTTCTCGTTGACGCGATCGCTATAGTTCCT
Organism: Promethearchaeota archaeon; assembly: GCA_048939245.1. Taxonomy (GTDB): domain Archaea; phylum Asgardarchaeota; class Hermodarchaeia; order Hermodarchaeales; family Hermodarchaeaceae; genus Hermodarchaeum. Next base: position 3,446 of record JBHLPR010000014.1, read on the forward strand.
CATGGTGCAGCTCCCACTGCGCTTAATCGTCGATATGAAATCGATATAGCCCACCTAAGTGTCTACCAAGAAAAGGCGCAGACGAAGAAAGGGTTTGAAGAATATTTGCACTACTATATCCAAACTTGCTTCGACCATTCGGCCTTTTTAGCAAAAACGGGATTGCCCCCTCCTTGGGGAACCACAAAAGCGAAGCAGAAGAAGCGGGAGGGATCGAACTGACCAGATTTGCACGAGATTATAGCTTTGACGAATTGATCTTAACGACGTTAGCGCACCAATTACAGGATTGCGACCGAGTCTTTACTGGAGTAGCCAGTCCTGTGCAAATGATGGCAACATTGCTTGCTCAAGCGACGCATGCACCTAATCTACTTTATTTTACCATTCTAGGCACCATAAATCCCAAGCCTCAGACTCTTCCCTTTTCCACTGGTGATCCACATCTTTTTGACAAATGTGAGACCGCCATTACCTTTCCAGAGATATTTGATTTGGCGAATAATGGCAGAATGGATGTGGCGTTTTTAGGTGGCGTACAAGTTGACCAGTTTGGCAGTTTGAACATGAGCATTATCGGGGAGGATTCCACGCGTCCGAAAGTTCGATTGCCTGGGGGAGCTGGTGGACCGTTAATGATTCGAAGCTTTCGCCGAATTGTTACCTGGCGGTCTAATCATAGTCAGCGTAACTTGGTAAAGCAGGTCCCATTTATCACAAGCCCGGGGTGGATTCCTGCGGCAAAAGGTCCGCGGCACGGGGGACCAGATGCAATTGTTACAGATCTATGTGTCTTCAAATTTACTCGAAGCACTAAAAAACTGAGTCTTGAATCAATACATCCTGGTGTCAAATTAAAACAGATAAAGGAACAAACAGGATTTCAGTTTAAGGTGCCTAGAACGCTTAAAGAAACCGCACCTCCTTCTGAGGTTGAACTCGAAATTCTATCAACCCAGATTGATCCCACAAATCATCGAAAATACTTAATCCAGCCTTTGCAATAGACTCCGAGAAAGCCAGAGGACACAAATGTTTATAAGTTATTCATCCACTGTCGCGGAGCGAGCACGGGAAACGTAGCCTAGGTCATGGTGAGTGTTGTGATTACTGATAAGCAATTTGATTATCTTAAACGGCTTATTCAGCGTCGAGGGTATGAAATTACCAAACGGGTGGAAGGAGAAAAAGAAGGGATTATTGACATTCACGCAAAATCCACAAAGAAAAAAATTAAAGATACGCTTTTGATTCGCGTTATTCTTGACACTCCTAGTGTCGGGGTTGAGATTTTAAGGAATACCATTAAAGAGCGGGATAAGGGCGAGTTCACCCACGCCATCATTATTGGCGGAGAACGTTACACCTATGCTGCCCGGCGTGAAGCCAAGGAAATGGATGTCGAACTCTTACATCGTCGCTTTCTCTCGATTGACCTCTTTTTACATGATTTGGTTCCTGAACATGATATCATTACCGATAAGGAGATCGCGGAAATTGAGCAAGAATACGGAATCGGTCGGGAACAATTACCAAAAATCAAAGCAGGAGATCCTGCGGCAAAAGCAATTGGTGCTCGACCTGGTGACGTAATTCGCATTGTACGTGGATCTGAAACTGCAGGGCGCCATGTTGTTTATCGATACTGCATTGCCTAACTTTCAGTTGGCTTGTGCTTTCTGAAAAAATGAGCCAGTTCGGCAGTGGTTGGGAGAGCAGTCATCGCACCCATTTTCGTTATGACAGAAGACGCTACTGCGGTTCCCTCTAATACTGCCTCTTCAAGAGAAAGACCACGAACAAGTCCCACAATGAAGCCAGCATCATACCCATCACCTGCGCCCGTTGTATCTACCACATTCACTGTGAATGGCTGTTGATGAAATTGCCGAATGTCACTATTTTGTTCTTTTACTGACACCAAACTTCCCTCTGGCCCCATTTTCACACAAATGATTGAGGGCCCATATTTATGGGCGAGGGCAATCGCCTCGTTGAGATCAGCGACTGCCATTAGTTCCAGTAGTTCTTCACGCGAAGGTAAGAAGATGTTAACATATCCGAGGAGATTGTGGGCGACCTTGCGACATTCATCAATTCCATCAGCCCATAGATCTAACCGTAGGTTTGGATCAAAGGTGACCTTGGCCCCTTTTTGCCTAGCGAGCTTTGCAGCATGAATTGTGGCGTGCCGACTTGGTTCCCGAGTTAGACTTACACCCCCGACATGTAAAAACTCTAGCTGATTAAACCATGCGTGTGGAAGCTCTGCTTTACTTAGAAGGAGATCAGCACAAGGATTACGGTAAAATAGAAAATCACGATCCCCCGATGCCGAACGACTTACGAAGGCTAGCGCAGTTGGTGCCTTGGATGTTTGGATGATGGCGCTTGTGTCTACATTATTTTGTTTTAGAACCGATATGAGGAAATTTCCAAAAGTGTCAGCGCCAACTTTCCCAATAAAACCACTTGCCACACCCAATCGAGCAATGCCAACAGCCACATTTGCTGGAGCCCCACCAGGATATCTCCGAAATGATTTAGCAACATCTAAGGATCCGGTTTCCTCGGCGATGAAGTCAATAAGTAGTTCACCTAGACACGCAACTACTGGTGCTTCTCTCTTTGCATATGAAAAGTTCATCAAGAATTCATTTCTCGGTCTGAGCATTAAAATGTGAATGTTGAGGTGTCTTCGCCAACATGAATTTCTCCAGCGAAATATCTTGCCGCACCCGCAAAAAGATTATGCGCATTTCGAGAGCGAACTCGACTCGTATGAATTAGTATTAGCGTTTTAACGCCTGCCTTCGCTGCATCCATACCTGCCCCTTCTGGACTTGAATGTCCCTTCGCAGTTGCATAGTTGTGAACTGCCGTAGGAAAGGTGGTATCATGAAAAAAGGCTGTTGCGCCTTTCGCAAGGGCTAATACAGGTTTACAATTTGGCGCTGTATCAGGCACAATAACGACCTTGGTGTCGCCCTGGATAATGCCATATCCGGCTGCCATGGTTGTATGGCAAGCAGCTGCAGCCCACATTTCGGTCTTAGACTTCGATAATGTCATTAGATATGTGGGCTTGCTGGGAGTGAAGCTTTCGAAATTAATAAAGTCAGGGATACCCCGCGGATTATAGAATCGGATATACCCGGTGATATGATAAAATGCGTTGATAGGACAGAATATCGTTAGAGGTTTCTTGCGTTTGTTCAGTTTCATTCGCCTTATTAGTGCCCCAAGAAACATGATGTGGTCTGGGTGACGATGGGTGATGAAGATATGGCTTACAGAAAGAATGTCTTGTCGTCGACCTAGAAGCCTCCGAGTCCCGGCGTCGATGAGGATTCGTTCACCACGTCCTAGGTTAACGAGAAAGCTTGACCAGCTTCCTTTGATAGTTGGGATAAATGAGGAGCTGCCTAATACTTCAATTTCCATTTAGAAATGTCACTTCCATCGTTCCCGAATAAATACATCTTGTGTGAGATTTGGTGATTCTTATTCTAAAAGCTTCAGGAGTTACAGTTTAGGTGTTTGATGAGGTATCGTTTATTTTTTCAGGAGGTTTCTCTTGAGGTAACGGAACTGATTCAGCGACCTCGATGCGAAAAATCGAATAGAGAAGGACAGCAAAAAGCCACTGTTGCTTATCTCTGATTTCGCATTCGATTTGGAGCCGCAAAGGTGGGGGTTTTTCTTTAAGTCGTAAACGTGCAACTGTAGCATTTGGGGTTCGTAGGAGAATGATTTCTGGACTTATTGGTAAAAAGTGCCCGATAGTTTTTCGTTGTTGATTACGGAGAAAAACAACAGGCGAGGTGCTAGTTGAGCGAATTGATAATTGCTCTTGATTTTTTTCAACCAAAGAATAGCGCGTAATATCTTCGATCCTTGTGGATTTGATTTTCAGAACCTCATCTTTTTGGGATTTGAGAGAACGAAGCTTGAAGAAAGGGGGAACTGTGGGATGTCTAATGATTTGGTAGAGAGAGGGACCTCCCTCTTCTTGAATCGTTAACTTCCATCCGTGAGGGTGTAAAGAGGGGGTTAGAAAGTAGCGCTGAGTCCGTGATGAGCCCTGAAGATCTGGGTGACTTTTCACGGATTTTTCAGATCGTGCCATACAAGTTACCACAAAGGATTAGCTATGGTAGGGGTGGAGTAATTGTTTCTCCACGTGGATATTCCACTTGGAAAGAGTAGATGATTTTGGTTTCCCCTTCTTTGGGAACTTCTATTTCCCAGGTTAGGATTCCGAGTTCATCTTTAGTTGGTTGAGGAGAAAATTTACGGTCGTCAATCTTAATAATCTCGGAATCGCTATGGGGAATGCGATCCATTATTTTTACTGCACTCAGTTTATTCCGGAAATTCTTGATTATCAATTCATAGGCGTAGTCTCTGGCGACGTTCCCTTTGAGCAGTCCCTTCTTTTCTGTGCTTTTCGCCACTAGCTTCTTTTCAACTTTCAGATCGTAGGAGAAACGCATACCCACATCAACTTTCTCGTTAGGCGCGACGAGACTCAGATGAGTTTCACCAAGATATTCATCTTGGAAGTAGATTCGTGCTTTACCAGGAAGCAAGACGCGATCACCGTTTTCAATGGTGGTTACTTCGATTGCTTCGGCATAGTCTACGGCATTCCAGAAGAATTTCCTATCAGCTTCTAGTCTGATTTGACTTGTTGGAAAAGCATGGGGTTCACCATCGGCGACTACTTTGACAGGATCTGGAAGAACAAAAACGTAGACTCCGCCTACTTCCATAGCAGTCGCTGTAATCGGTGGCGGAGCCATATCCGGAAGTGGTTCTTCTGGCATCACCGCGAATTCCTCGGCTTCAGCTTCGTCAAATGCAGCTCCTGAAGCCACAGCCGGTGCCATCTTAGCGGATTTTGCTAATTCTCTTCGTGCCCTCCGGGGGGGAGGAGGTCGATAGATTGACACAAAGTAGGGTGATGGTTCTGTTATTGATGCTGTCCGCCGAGATGCCGTGGACACTGTGAGATTCACTTTGTCCCAATCTTCTTGGGTATTATTTTGGACTACGGTGAACATAGTGACATCGGTTGATTCCTCTGAGAGGACAAAATCGTAAGTAGGTTCCCAGTATGCATTGTTTACGAAGTAGGAGATGTTAAACTCACATTTTCCCAGTTTATGGGCTTCAACATTCACGAAAATACTGTTGGTGATTTCGTATTGGTTAACTTCGCTTCGGAACTTTTCGATTTCCCGGTTAAGAATTGCGATTTCTTTTTGCACCTTTTCACGGTCTTCGTGTAATTTGATTTGGTGTTTGTGAAGATTATCAAGCTGGGTTGTAACTAAAGTCTCTAGTGAGCTTAATTGCTCAACATCACTTTCTCCTGCAGGAATCCACCGGGAAAATTCTCCTGCGGAATTATCGAGAACCTGGGTATAGAAATTCATTCGCCGGGTTAGGCGTTCGAGTTCACTTTGGATTTGGGTAAGCTGCTTTTGTAGATTTTCACGTTTTTTAATGAGTGTATCAAGTTTTGAGTAGCCGCTGACTTCAACTGTTGTATCTACTGTGTCGAAGCTGACAATTGTAGCATGACCACGACCTGAAACACGGACACTTTCCTTATCTAAATAGCGAGTGAGATTAGAGATTTCGAGTTTGTGAGTGCCGGGTTTTAATTCGATAGTCCCTGCACGTTCAATTTTGGCACCGTTGCGGTAAATTGTGACAGCCTTTATTTTAGTATCAAGTTTAGGGGATTTTGCCATTTCCGTTAACCTCGATATCAAGAATAGTGAAACTGTCTTCAGGCTAGGAATTTACAGGTAAAAACCTTCTGGGTCGTTTGTGGAAATTTAAGTACATCAGCGTTAATTGTATAGTCAGTTCAATGCGGCGACATGTATCGGCGAAAAGCACTCGGACAGTTTTGCCAGCCAGTCGCCAGAACAACCTTTAGAAGCTTGAGTGATGGATGTGTAACATCTCTCAGCGGGATGAAGGAAAGGGGTGGTTGATGTTCGTTTTTCATGCCTTTTCATTCATTTCATTTGTTAGCAGGCATGTTTTAAGCGGTCCATAATTTTCAGTGAGTGGAATCTCTGTTCTGGGAAGCAGGCGTAAAAGACTATACCCCATAGTAACTGAAAATAACGTGCCCAACGCGACTTTCATCGGAGTGATGATACCTGCAGTTAGCCATATCCAGTAAAGGGCTTCAGGGGTCAATCCATAAAATAGCCAATAGGTTTGTCCAGGAACCAGAAGAAAGATTCGGAAGAGAACATCTGCTTCCAGCCCAATTATCGCCGCAAAGAGCAATAGAAGCCAAAGATCTGTCCACGGAGTAGTAGGCCACCAATTACGAGTAATCAGGATAGAAAAGAGGACAACGAGAACATACGCGAGAAGAATATCCCAGATTCCGATGAGGGGTAATGTCCAAGATACGGGATATAGAAAATAGCCTAAAAGTAGTATTGTGTAAATGAGGAGAACAGGTTTCCAACGCCGTTGAAAAATAAGTGCAGCACAGGCTGTTCCCAATACGGCGCCTAGGAGAAAAAGTAGCTCGAAGGGATCACGGAAATAAATGATATGCCCGAGGAAACTTCCTAGCCCTACAGCAATTAAGCCATATAGTGGACCAAGGAGCACCCCAATTAATGGAGCAAGAAGGAATATCCATGAATCCCAGATACCACCGTAGAAGCCTGGAATCATTGGGATGAGATCAAAAACCGTTACCAATGCAATGAAAACTGCCAGATAAGCGACAATTCGGCTGCGGTTCTTCCCTATTGCGAGCACCATATCGTCTAACTTCCCTGAGCAGTAAAATTTAATCTCATGCCTCATTCAATCAAGCAGTTCTTAGAGCACTTGCCTGGCGAATTGTAATGAAAGCTTGATTTCACGCTGACCATCATTCATAGCGATACCCATGTGTCCAGGAAGCATTATTTCAACAGGCAGCTGAGCTAATCGTTCAATAGATTGTATCAAAACCGTACCATTCCCAGTGGGGAAGTCTACTCGTCCAAAAGAACCGTGTCGAAATACCACATCACCCGAAATAAGTAGCTTATGCTTGGGTTCGAAGAAACAAAGGCTTCCTGCACTGTGACCCGGGGTTAGTAAAACTTGGAAGGAGAATTCACCTACTTTCACGACATCACCATCATGGAGTTTTCTAGCAACCGGGATAGGGGGTAATCGTTGTCCCAGCATACTTCCTAAGACTATCGTATCATCACCTTGTTCAAGCAAAGTTCCTTCTTCTTGCGAGACCCAGACTTCAAGATCCTTGAGTCGACCTTTAAACTCAGGAGTGGCCCCCGAATGATCCAAGTGAGTGTGAGTAAGAATCAGCCGGTCCATCTGTTTTAATTCCAACCCTAGCTCCTTGATGGCGTCAACCGTGTCTTTAAAGAAATGGTGAATTCCTGCATCAAAGAGTACAAACCGGTCTCCCTCTTTGACCAAGAAAATATTGCTATCCGGTAGCATTCCCTCACGTGCAACTATCCAATAAAAATCGTCCAGCACTTTTCGAACCGTTTTCGCAGCCATACCCACCAACACCAACATGGAGACATAAATGTATATTATCTATCCATGTATCAACTGTTCCGTCTGACAATCTTCATCAAAGGCTTTTATCACCCACTGACTGAGTCATATCTATCTTTTCTTTATATCTCCCTATAATATCCAGACCTAGAACCAGATATTACTCAGACACATACCATAGGAGTACCCAACCTTATACTCAAATCCGTAACAAGAATTGTTGAGCTCTCCCAGATCCGAAATGGATCATGAAGAGATTAACCTCTCTTCGTCCCAGTCCTTAAGGCCCGCAAGGGCCTTATTTCTTTTTTTAGAAGGCGTTATCGGTCTGCGAAGCGTTGGCTAAGCCATGGATCCGCATCTTGGTGATATCCACGTTTTTCCCAATAACCAAGTTCGACTTCTGTGATGAAGGTAATGCGGCGGACCCATTTGACGCTCTTGTATGCATATAGTTTGGGAACGACTAGACGGAGAGGCCATCCGTCCTCAACCCTAAGAGGCTCTTCGTTACGATTCCAAGCTAAAATTACATCATCTTCCATTGCAGCATCCATAGAAATGGCAGAGGTATATTCGTGTTCCGCGTGGAAGAGAACGAACTTGGCAGAAGGTTTAGGTTCGACCCGTTTAGCTATCTCTTGAAAACGGACCCCTTCCCATTTGTTATCGGGCACACTCCAACCTTCAACACAATGGAAGTCACTTAATTGAGTTGTGACAGGTAAGGCGCGGAATTCTTCATAGGAAAAGACGTAGGGATTAGTGACGTCACCATCTATGGCAAGGGTCCAGGTATCAGGTTCAAAGGGTTCGGGCATTCGCTCAACAGTGCGAACGGGGAAGCCAGTAATCCAGCGTTGACCTGGTGGAAGACGCGGTTTTCGAGACATGAAAAAACGCCCGCTAGGGTTTTCGCACCTTTTGACTTCATATAGCCTTCGGATTTCCCTTTTCTCCTCTTCTTGCCACAGAAGGATGCCGCATTGAGTAGTGATAAAAAGCCTGCATACAGGGTTCATTTGAATCTGGAGGCTTAAAACCCATGAGAAGCTACTTGACAATTTATATTAATAGTGAAGGTGCTGCACCAAGTGAGGTTGTCGAACGACTCATGCGCATGGGCTTTCAACCAACTGCAGGCAACTATGATTTTGTGATCGATTGGGACGAGAATGGTACTGTCCAAGATATGATTGAAGTGGCGAATCAGGTTCATGCTACACTGAAAGGCTGTAAGGTTATCTTCAAATTGGAGTCCGTTCCGACCAAGTAGAATTTGAAGGCTATTTTTCGATGACCTTCATTAGGAATTTTCCATTCTTGTAGAAGAGTTCATCGTCCGCGAAGATTTTCCCACCTTTAGTCATATCGGCAAGAAGGTCCCAATGAATTGCTGATTCATTTTTGCCACCCGCTTCCTCAAACCCGTGTCCGAGTGCGCAATGGATTGTTCCGGTCAGCTTTTCATCAAACAAGATGTTTTTAGTAAATTTCGTAATGCCAGGATTCGTTCCAATCGCGATTTCACCTAATCGTTTTGAACCCTCATCGATACCGAGAATATGATCAAGGAGCTCTTGACCCTTTTCAGCAGTCGCCTTAGTTACTACACCCTTTTCAAAGGTCAGAGAGATATCTTCCACCTCCTTCCCCATGAAAATCCCTGGATATGAGAAACGGATCGTTCCTTCAACACTGTCTTCGATGGGAGAGGTAAAGATTTCGCCGTCAGGCATGTTCAAATGCCCGTCAGCGTTAATCCAATTTCGACCAGCGATTTTAGCGGTTAAATCAACGTCGCTGCTTTCGTATCTGATGAGTTTTTTGGTGTTGAGGTATTTTGTGATTTTGGCTTGTTTTTTGCTAAGTTGTTTCCAATGTTTTACAGGGTCTGGTCTGTCGACCAGACACGAATTATACACGAACTCTTCGTATTCTTCAGTGCCCATGTTGGCTTCTTGTGCCAGACTAGCGGAGGGGTAAGGAACGAGGGCGTACCAGCCCTGTTTAAGCCGAGCAGAAAACCGTTTCTGGATTTCGGTTTGGGCTTTTGCAGCACGAGCCTGTTTTGCTGGGTCAACATTAGCCATAGCTTTTCGATTATCTGAGGAATAGATGACAATGTAGCTATCGAGCTTGTCAATCATGTCAAGAAGGATTGGGTTGACATAGTCTAATTGATGGTCTTGTGCGTATTTGTAGAAGATTTCTTGGGTACGTGGAAGGATAATACGTGTAAAGGGTAGACCTCCAGCCTTCATAATTTCACGGGTTAATTCGAGAATCAGAGGTTCAGCGAAAGCTGGGGCACTTACACCTATTAAATCACCTTTTTTGACACCGAGAGAGTATTCAACAGTTAATTGAGCAAGTCGGGAAATGCGCTCATCAACCATAATAAATTCACCTTAGGTGGGTCGTTGGTTAGAGACTTCAGAAGAAAAAGCTTTGTATTGGGAACTTGTTTCTTAGAAGTAGATACCGCGTTTTCGACAGAGCCATTTTACACCTTCCATCCCAAGGATTGCAGGAGTAGAGAGAAGAAAGGCGATAAGCCAGTCTGTTGCAGCAAGAGGTACAAATTGAAAATCAATGCCTAAGCTAGCGAGAATGATATTGACTTCAGGAATGTACATTAATGCTGCAAGCATGAGAAAGACCAACCCGATGAGAAGGTAGAAGAGCCAGTAGCTTTCATGACGAATTGATCGCCACATGGACTGGTTGATTCGACGAATACTGAGAACCATGAGAGATTCCGCTAAAAGTAACACCGTTACAGTCATGGTCAATCCTTTGGATACAGCTTCAGGTCCGTATGGTTCAAGAAAGGTGCTTCCCGGAAAGACAGCAGTAACGGTGAAATAGAAGGAAGAGGCTGCCCCTAAAAAGATGAGAAAAGCGTTGAGGAGTAAATAAAGGCCAAGTCGTTTAGTGATTATGGATTCGGTGTCGCGGGGTTTTTCTTCCATGACATACTTGGCTGTTCGGTCAAAGACTAAGGCTAGCCCAGGCCAAGAGTGACTAGAAATGGTCAGAAAGATGTGTTGTGTTGGTGTAAGAAAGGGGATTCCGAGGAGAAACGTGCCAAAGAAGAGGATGGATTCACCGACATTTATGCAAATGTAGAAGAAAATCATCATCCGGATCTTGCTGAAGAGACCACGTCCTTGACGTACGCCTTCGACGATGGAGTTGTAGCTGTCATCGGCGATAATCATATCTGAGGCTTCTTTGGCAACATCGGTGCCTGTGATGCCCATTGCGATTCCAACATCACTCATACTGAGGGCTAGGGCATCATTGACACCATCACCAGTAACTGCAACCGCATGTTTTGCTTTTTTATAGCGTTCGACGATGATTTGTTTATCCTCTGGATCAACGCGGGCAAACACACTGACCCGTTTGAAGTTTTCATCAGGAACAGTGATCGCATCTTTGCCTTCTATGACTAGATCATCCTTCTGTACGATGGCAAGCTGTCGTCCAATAGTTTCGGCGGTTGCTGCAGCATCACCTGTAATCATGATTGTTTTAATACCTGCGTTGGACACTTCGAGGACAGCATCACGAACGCCTTCGCGGGGAGGATCGACAAGACAGACAAATCCAAGAAATGTGAGTTTCTGCTCGATATTATCTCTGCGTGTTGATTCTCGACCGGCGGGTAATTTATCGAAGAGGCGGATAGCAAAGGAGAGAACCCGATAACCGCCTGCCGCAAATTCGTTAGCATAGCGCTCGATTTCTTTGGCTCGTTTCGTGGTGAGTCGTTGGGTGTCTCGATCATCGCCAATTTGGGTACATCGTGGAAGTACAATATCAGTTGCTCCTTTTACGAATGCAATGTATCCTCCTGCGGGGTTGGAAAATAGACGGGTCATCCGCTTTAGTCGGGCATCAAATGGATAATCCTGTTCAACGTTATAGGCAGCCCGTAGAGAGTGTTCGTCAATACCACTTTTTCGTAGGAGGACAAGGAGAGCAGCTTCGGTTGGATCACCAATAGCTCGCCAGTGTAAAGTCCCTCCTTCTGTTGCTGGTTCTTCTACAATTTGTGCATCATTATTAAGAGCACCTGCCCGAATCAATAACGCCAATTGGCCATAATCTTCAATTGCTATCGTTGAAATAGTTGCTTGGTCTGCTTGGGCATGGGGATCGTCGACGAGCTGAATTTCGCCTTTAGGTTCGTAGCCTTCGCCTGTGACCTGGTAGAGGCGTGTAGCATCCGAGATGAGGCTTACCATCATCTCGCTTCGTGTGAGTGTACCAGTTTTGTCTGTGCAGATAATACTGACACGCCCTAAACTTTCAACCGCAGAAAGATCGCTGACAATTACGCCTACCCCTGCCATTGCTAATACTCCTGTTAACAAAACAATGGTAGTGAGAAGCGGGATGTTAATCGGCATGACGGTCATCGCGTTAATAATGGCTTCTACCGCTAATTCTGGGGGAGTCATGAAAATGCCATCAATGGGTCGGGGAATGAGGAGATAAGAGGCAAAGCCTATGAGTGCAAGAAAAATAGCAGCGGATCCAAGATAGATTGCTAATCGGTTGACCTTTCGACGGAGCGGTATATCCCCTGTGTTGAGTGTTTCAAGACCCTGGCTAATATTCCCAATCTCAGTAGCCTCACCCGTTCCTGTTACAAGGAAACGTCCTGAGCCCGTTGCAACATATGTTCCACTATATACCATGGTATGGCGTTCATGCAAAGGTGTTTCAGCATTCAAAGGTGATAGAGCAGCACTTTTTGATACAGGGGCACTCTCACCAGTGAGTGAGGCTTCAACTGAAGTAAGGTGATTCGCTTCCAACAGGGGTCCATCTGCTGGTATACGGTCGCCTTGAGCGAGAACAACAATATCTCCCGGAACAACGGAGTCAGTGGGAATTTCCGTCTTTATCCCATCCCGTATGACCATTGTCGTGTCAGCCGTTAGTGAATGGAGGGCTTCTAATTTTTTCTGAGCACGAAACTGTTGAACAATGGCTAAAAAGGCGTTAAATGCAATGACTACTATCCAGATAATTACATTGGAGGTTCCTGGAGTCGAAAAGAAGAGTACAATTGCCGATAGAATCACAATTACAACTAAGTAGATGAGGATTAGCCCGTTCAGAATTGGGGCGAGATAAACGCGCCAAAAGGAACCTCTAATTTGGGGAAGTTGATTGGGGCCGAAGGCTGTTAAACGACTTTGGGCTTCGTCACCTGTCAAGCCTTGAGTCAAATCTGTATCAAGTTGTTGGGCTAATTTGTTGATAGTCTGACTATGGGGGTTAGAAATAAGCTCCTTTCGTGATTGGGTCTCTCCGCTGGAAGACATCCGGCTTCCCTAAATGGGCTTGTGCGAACGTTGCTTAAAAGTGAATTGCGATGTGCCCTTTAATTAGCCGGTTGATTATGTTCTCGCATGATATTAGCCATTTCTTGTAGTCGTTTATCGACACGCCCAAAAATCGAATCTCCAGGATATGTACCATCTTTTTGCTTTTTGCCAGCAGGAACACCGGTAAGAAGTTCAATTCCTTCTACAATAGTTTTCACAGAATAGATATGAAATTTCCCTGCCTCGACAGCTTCAATCACTTCATCCTTCAACATAAGGTTTTGTGCATTGGATTCAGGAATCAGGACACCCTGATTACCAGTTAATCCCAATTCTTTGCACACCGCGAAGTACCCTTCAATTTTTTGATTTACTCCCCCAATAGCTTGCACCTCTCCATGCTGGTTTACTGATCCTGTAACAGCAAACCGTTGGTGAATTGGAATCTCTGAAAGAGCGGATAACATGGCATAGAGTTCAGTGCTACTGGCGCTATCTCCATCAACGCCTCCATAACTTTGTTCAAAGGTAATTCGCGCTGACAGACTCAATGGTTTGTCTTGTCCGAAAACCTCATGCAAGAACCCTGTCAGGATTTGAACGCCTTTAATTTGGATAGGGCCACTAAGTTGGGCTTCACGTTCAATATCAATTACCTGCCCACGTCCGGGTGCGACAGTAGCTGTAATTCGAGAGGGTTGCCCGAAACTAAAGTCCCCAAGTGCAAGAACGGAGAGTCCATTAATTTGCCCAATAGCCTCGCCTTCCGTATCAATTAGAATGACGCCTTTCTTTATGTATTCTCGCACTTTTTCAGCGTAAAGGCTTGATCTGAAAAATCGTTCATCCAAGGTTTTTTTGATATGGGACAGGTCAATGGTATTTTCTCCGTCTTTTTTCGCATAAAAACTCGCTTCACGAATGATATCGGAAACAACATCGAACCGCGTTGACAGCTTGTTTTGATCATCCGCAAGGCGCGAACTAAAATCGACGATTTCAGCAATTGCCTCAACATTCAAAGGTAGAAGATCTTCTTTTTCTGTGAGTGTGCAGATGAAATCACCATAGATTTTCACAGCCTCTTTTTTCCGGTCCATAGATGTATCGAAGTCCGCTTTCACCTTGAAGAGCTCACGAAAATCGGGATCTAGCTGGTACAGTTGTTGATACCACAGAGGTTGACCAATCAAGATGACTTTAATGTTCAACGGGATTGGTTCAGGATGCAGGGTTTTCACTGAGAGAAAGCCCAACGTCTCAGCAGGTTCTTCAATAACAATCTCGTCATTTTGAAGGGCACGCTTTAAAGCTTGATATGAAACGGGAGCCATCAGCAATTCACGAACGGGAATAACGACATAACCTCCGTTTGCTTGGTGGAGAGCACCCGCACGAATCATTGTCGTATCTGTGATTAAAGCACCAAATCGGGGTTCTTTTTCAATGAGTCCAAACAACCGATTATATGCGGCATTTGTCACCTCAATAATAGGAGCGCCTTCGGCTTCTGAGTGATCAACGACCAGATTTACTTTATAGCGACCCGCAAAATCTTCCGGTGAGGGCATACGCATGAGAAGCTCGGGAGGAAGCCCCTGGGGTTTTCGACCAATGAACTGATTCAAATTTTCAATCATATCATCAGCCATTTCATTAACCCAGGCTACAACCTTTTCATTACCTTCGTACTCTTCCACAATTTCATTAATCAGCGGTTCAAGTGTAAACCGTACTGCTTTTTCCTCCATTTCCCGAAGCTGGTCCCGTAAATCCCGTTCCAGAGAGCGAAGCTTCCGAAAAGCAGAGCGAAGCTTACTTTCAAGCTCGATCTGCCTTGCTTCGATTTCCTTCCGCATCTCAGGCTTCAGTTTTGGAATCATATCTGGTGTGATTGGTTTTCCTTGAATAACAGGGACAATTAATAATCCCGTTTGAGTTCCCTGCAACACAAACCCAGCCTCTTGGGCTTTCTGGCGCATTTCTTCAGTAAGCGTATCCCGTTGAGCTTCAAAGGTCTGACTTAATTCCTCCCTCTGCTTGGCATATTCTTCACTTTCCAACATCTGTCGAATGGATGTCCGCGCGGCTTCAACGAATTGATCGATTTTCGCGACAAACACCTTACCCATACCCGCTGGAAACTCCAATGCATTGGGTTTAAACTGATTCTTGAAATTCGTCACATACGACCAATCTGAGGGGACTGCACGTTCTTGGGCAATTTCTTCAAGGAAACGTGTAGTTGCGGTATGACGCCCAGTTCCCGGGCGGCCAGATACATAGATGTTAAAGCCTTTATCTGGTATTTCCAAGCCAAATTGTAATGCCTTTAATGCGCGAGGCTGTCCTACGATCCCTTCTAGAGGGGATAACTCGTCGCTGGTTTTACATGAGAATTCCTTCGTTTTACATCGGGCACGAAGTTGATCAGATTTCAGTTCCGGCATATCTTATCTCTCCATGAATTCGAAACTGTTAGGATTATCTCCTATTTAAGGCTCTTCAGGTTCTACAAGTCCGCAGTCCAGATTCTTTTGCCGATGAAATTCGTAGGTAATACAAGTAAGAAGTGAAAAAAACCAAACCCGCTAAAAGCACTAAGCACTGCATTTCAAATAAAGTAATGACTTAACGTCGTAAGTGGTTGTGAAAACCAGAAGCGCTTAAGGAAAATTCAAGTCAAACCTAGAATCTCCTAGCTGAAGATGCGATTAGCGAAGAGATAGGATTTTGTGTGAGGGGTTGTATGCTTCTAGCTGAGAATGATTAGACCTAGAATTTTCTTGGTCGTGGTTTGCATACCGCCGCCCTCAACGGGGTGTAGAAGACATAGACACCGTTTGTGGCTTGCACCCCACATTTTCTTGCGTGCAGGCATCAAATTCTGTTCTAATCCGTTCTGGTCATAATTCCTCCTTTCACCAGTTCCCGAGGTTGAAGACTTCCCTCAGTCGATAAATTATACTATGTATTAATCGCGAAATATTCCAGTTGCAAGTGCATCTAATGCAATCAGGAAGAAACCCATTGAGATGAAGAAGATGTAAGCTACTAGACCTAGGAAGTTTCCAATCCAGATTGCAAGAATTAGGATGATTACGATTACACCAAGAGTGATAAACACTGTTCGGCGGTAATCTGGTTGTACACCAACTTGGATGTTGATTATTAGAAGGAAAACACCGATGAGGATAAAGGCAAATAGAATAATATTCAAGACGATTGATTCAATGGTAGCAAAGAGTATGAGAGGGATACCGAGTACAAGTATTATGATTCCAAAGATTATGGTCGAATAACGTAGCCAATTAGGGAAGCTTGTATATTGGAAGCTATAGGTTGTTTTAAGAAGCCCCGTAAATAACAGAAGTGCTCCAAGATAGAGGACAAAGGTTTCAGCGCCCAGTATGAAGGGAAAGAACACTATTCCGATTGCTAGTATTAATGCAATGATTCCTATCAGAATGTTTGCCCATTTGAACCAGGTTGGCATGGATTTCGTTTCAGTCAAAGTACAAAACCTCAAGTGGAGCTTGCCTTGCATCTTCTATTTATACTGTGTTCTTTACCCAAATCCTTCTAATTACGCCTCAACCAACTTTGAGGAGGCTTCAGCTATTCCGGAGAGTAGCTGAAGGAAATATGGGTTCTACGTGAGGTTGCCATTTCATGCAGACTGATAACCTGTTAATCCTTGAATTAGAGCATCAAGTCCAATGATCACTAGAGCAAAAGCGATGATATACAGAGTCAACAAGATCCCCAGTCCAAAGAACAGATAGTTGACAAATCCGAGAATCACTAGGATAAGTCCAAATACGATATGAAGAATTCGTCGAATTTGTGTATTTGTTTTCACTAATAACCCGTTAAGGATTTGATCAACGCCAATAAGTACTAATGCTATCAGAATTAGGAGGTTTAACCATGCATCCCCAAACCCAGGGAGGAGGATGACAGGGAGACCCAGGATGATGAGGGCGAATCCAATGATAATACTGATATACTGTTGCCAGGCTGGAAATTGAGTATAAGTGACACCACCGTAAGTTCGGATAATGATTTTGATTAAGAAAAGGATTCCGAGAATCACGATTCCATAAGCAACATAAACATCAGGATAAAGAATCACAGAGACACCGATTAGGAACGCGATGATTCCAATAATGAAATTCAACCAGCGAAGCCAAGATGGTAACCTTACTTCTGTCATAACGAACTAGCACCTTAGTCGCCTTCCCAGTCTTCTCCTATAAAAGATGTACTCTTCTCCCTAGATAACTACAAAGTCACAAGTAGACAAATATGCAAAAAAATCTTGATGGTGACAGGGCTACACTAGACCTTCTTCTCAATGAGGAACTCGTCAAAGAGCGCCCTGTTCGACTTCAATTTAATGATTTTATACATACTGCGTATCGTGGTTTGCACGGTAGAGTCCTGGCTGTTCGGGCATTTAAATAGCGGGGTATATCATAGTATGACAGCTAGTTACTTAAGGAGCATTTGAATTACCGCCTGAAACAAATCCTTTTTGCTCTTTAACCATTGATATGAGGTTCCTTTGCTCACTTCTAATTCGTTTTCAATATCGGTGATCTTCCCCGTATGATCGCCTTTCTTTACAAAAACTAAAATCGCGCCTGCAATGATTTGTTGCTTTGCTCGAATTTTCTAATCTTGGAACACCTGGGTATTCATGTTTACCAATGAATAATAAAACAGGAACTTCGAGTATAGAATAAAAATGACCCTCTAGTCAGAAAACTGACCGATAAGTATAAAGATAACGGGTTTCCCAATTGATTTCAGAGGCCGATCTGGATGAGTGGCGATTTCCTATTTCCAACCCCCATTCTAGCCATCTTCTCTATTGGAGTACTCAAATCCTTGAGTGAGATGTGGTAGAGGTGAATCAATCTCATGGTTAGTAAATTGACTGCACCATTGGACAAACCCGGCGTCAATTCGATTATACGATATTTTACACTCATCACATTCGTTGCTGCAAAAAAGCATGAATTGGAACAGGCGAAATTGAGATGGATTCAGAAGGTGAGTTTTTTCCTTGAAGATTCTTCTGACAGTGCCGAATTCAAATTGCGCAATTAGAGATAATCTCGGCGTTCTGAGTGTTCCCTTGGGACTTGGATACATTGCTAGTTATCTTCGTAACCAAGGTCATGATGTACAGATTCATGATGGACTACTTCTTCGAACGACTGATAGTAAGTTCATACAGCTGTTGGAAGACTTTCAACCGGATATAGTTGGAATTAGCGGTCAAGCTACACCTACTATCCAAGATGTTTATCATAGTGCTAATTTAGTTAAGCAATTTGATTCTAAGGTGCTGGTCGTAGTAGGGGGTGCCCACGTAACCTTCCAAGATTTCCAAGTATTGAATGAATGCCCTGAGATTGATGTCGTCGTTCGTGGTGAAGGCGAAATGACCATGAACAAATTACTTGTCGATTATGCCAGCAAGGGGCACTATCTGAATGTGCGAGGCATCACCTATCGATTTAATTCTTCTACGATTCGAAATCCCGATATGCCCTATATTCAAAATCTTGACCTCTTGCCCTTTCCTGCCTATGACCTTCTTAATTTGACAAACTACTATGGCCCTGGTTTACCTGTAGCAACAATGATCACTAGTCGGGGGTGTCCTTATGGCTGTATTTTCTGTTCCTCGTCCCGAATAGTAGGTAAGAAGTGGCGAGGACGCTCACCGGAAAATGTAGTGAAAGAAATCCGGTTTCTTGAACAAGACTTTGGAGTTAGGGAAATCGAGTTTGTAGATGATTTATTTACCTTCAATTACCGTCGAGTAAAGGCAATCTGTGAGCAAATGCAGTCGGAGGGATGTCAGGTTGGTTGGACCTGTTCAACGCGTGCAGATATCATGGCTCGACATCCTGAAATGGCGACGTGGCTTAAGGATGCAGGCTGTCACACCGTTTATGTTGGGGCAGAATCAGGAAGTCAACGGGTACTTCATTTTCTGCGTAAAGGAATTAAGGTGGAGCAGGTTGTCCAGACTGTGAAGACATTGAATAAAGCGGGATTACAATCGATTGTCTCTTTTTTAACAGGAATTCCGGGGGAAACAAAAGAAGAAATGCAAACAACAATTGATTTTGCCTGCCAATTAAACCCTGATATCGCCCAATTTACTGTGTGTACACCGTATCCGGGGACACCATTGTATGAGATGGCAAACCAGAATGGTTGGCTAGCGAAATTAAAATGGCGGGATTTCTCTGTTCTTAAGCCGGTTATGAATCTACCAGGGCTTTCAAAAAAACTCATTAAGAAAGTTCTTTACAAGGCATACTTGAAATTCTACACACGCCCCAAATACTTATGGAAGCAGCTGCGATCAGGTAATTTGCCATTATTCAAGATTATAATGCAAAATATAATACGTTTTGGAAAAGACTGGAGGGCTGTAATGAGATGAATGAAAGTAGGGTATTAATCTTCGAAGAATGTAGCTTAACGAAGAGGAATATCGTTGGTAAAATGCGTCAATTATTTCGGAAATGATTTCACGCCTTTTGACGTTTTCGAGAACAAGTTGACCGTTTAAAATTGAACAGAATCATAATAGCTTAGGTATATCATAGTATGACAGCTAGTTTCTTAAGGAAGAAAACGGCATGAAGGACTAATCTGAAAGCTTTCAGGTAGTTGACCTACAATGGCCAAAACACCCACAACCATGACCATCCCCATCGGTCCCCAACACCCCGCACTCAAAGAACCCGAAAACTTCACCCTCACCGTCGACGGAGAAATCGTCGTCGACGTCGCACCCCGAATCGGTTACGTCCATCGGGGGATCGAAAAAGCGTTTGAAAGTCGAAGTTATAGTCAAAACGTCTATCTCGCGGAACGTATTTGTGGCATCTGCTCGCAATCCCACACCACTTGTTATGTGCAAGCTGTCGAGGAGATCCTCGATTTAGATGTCCCAAAGCGGGGCCTCTACATTCGCGGCATCATGAATGAATTGAACCGGATTCACAGCCACATTCTCTGGCTTGGCGTTGCAGGTCACGAAATCGGATGGGACACCCTCTTCCATTATTCATGGCGTGACCGCGAATACAGCCTCGATATCATCGAAGAAATCTGTGGAAACCGCGTCAACTACGCCAACAACATCATCGGCGGCGTCCGCCACGATGTCCAAAAAAGCCAAATCCCAGGCATGGTGGAACGCCTCGAAAAAATCCGCGACCGCATGCACCACTACCTCGACCTAATCCTGAAAGAACAAACCATCCTAGACCGGGCCCTCGGCGTTGGCATCCTCGACACCGAAACCGGCAAAGCCCTCTGCGCCACCGGCCCCACCGCCCGCGCCTCCGACATCCACTGGGACGTCCGCAACACCCAACCCCGCACCCCCTACCAAGAAAGCGAAAACAAACACTGGGAAACCCGCACCTCCGACCTCTGCGACGTCGCCGGCCGCGTCGTCGTCCGCATCCTCGAAACCGTCGACGCCTGCACCTGCTGCATCCACTGGCTCCAACACCTCCCCCCCGGCGACATCAGCATCCGCGCCCCCCGCCGCGTCCCCCCCGGCCACGCCCTCAGCACCTTCGAAGCCCCCCGCGGCGAAGTCCTCCACTACGTCGTCAGCAACGGCACCGACAAACCCGAACGCCACAAAGCCCGCGCCCCCACCCTCGGCAACATCCCCAGCGTCGTCGAAATCCTCAAAGGCGGCAAAATCGCCGACGTACCCATCGCCCTAGCTAGTATAGATCCCTGCTTTTCATGTACTGATAGGATTATTCTCGCGTATCCCGATGGTTCGAAAGAGGAGAAGCCGTGGGCGTGGTTCCAAGAAAAGAGCCGCGAAGAGAGAGAAAAAGTGAAAGTTTGGCACCGTTAGTGATTCAGCCTCTAATCCTAGAGTACCCTTTCCATTCCTAGATTTGACTTCCCTTTTCGTTCAATTGACTTGAGGGATTTTTTCTTTTGATATTCTTTAATCCATTCAAGAGCCGCTTTTCTTTTCTCCCCAGAGCTTGGTGGAGTTATGATTGCCCAGCGATAGGTATCATTTTCGGATTTAGTATAGATTTCCCAGATTGCTGATACACGATTGGTTTCATGGAGAATGATTTTTTTAAAGATCGATGTCATTTGAATGCCTAGGCTTTTGATTAGGTTTTTTTCATCTTCAAGAAGTTCACAAGGATGGTTTTTGATAATTCGTCTTAATTCCCTGGCTATTTGTTCATCGTTTTGTGTCTTAGCTTGAGACTTTAGTTTATCTAGCCTCCCCTTCAATATTTCCAATCGTTTTCTGGGTTTATCATCTCGTATGACTTCATATCTCTCTATACCATACTTCTGGATGAATTTCTTATGTCTATGTGTGATCTTTGGTTGATATCTATACAGCTTGGTTTTGGGTCCTGCATCGAGTACATGAGCACGTTTGATTCCGAATTTCATTTGCCCATTTCTTTTAACAAAAAACCCATCTTCGGGGACAACTTCAGCAAGATAAGCAGATTTCACCTCAGACGTACCTTGTTTAATGGTTTGTGGTAAACGAAAATTGGGGCTGAGTAGTTTGTCACCTTTGGGAACACCCCAGTGTTCGAGTAGCCGACCGACTACTGCTGTTATTGTGAGACGTTTTCGTTTCCCTGCTAGTTCTTCGGTTTTGTAGTCGGTTTCACCGAGTTTGCGGAAGAGTGTTCGGACGTATTCGATTCGATCTTCGTCTTTTTCATGATAGGTGAGAACGTGGGTGTTTTTGTTAATGTGGCAGTCGCTGAGGGCGATGGCGATGAGTCGTGCGCGGAGTTCGTTGAGCTGGTTACCTTCGGGGAAGTGGGGGTTGTGGATGCCGCCGCTGTGTTTGGTGTTGCTGATGCGGCCGATGTGGGTGATGTGGGGTTTGATGGTGTCGAATGGTTGGTTGGTGACATTGAGGAGGAGATGGAGAGTGTCCCCGTAAAGGTATTGACTGTATTTGGTGGACCAGAGTTCGTAGGGAATGGCGCGTGGATTGTAGGCTCGATGGCGTGTATGTTCGGTGAGTTGGTCGAGGAGTTGGCCGAGTTGTTGGGTGTTGACGTTGAGGTGGCGTTGTGCGGTGCTGATGAGCCGTTCTTTGGTTTTGGGTGTGAGGTAGAGGAGTTCGTGGTGGTAGGTGTTGAGCCAGTGGTCGGGGTGGGTAGTTTTGCGCCATAGGTAGAGGGTGTCGTGGTCGATGGCGAGGCGGAGTTCTTCGTGGGTTTGGGTGAGGTTGAGGTGGTGGGTGAGGGTGTGTTCGAGGGCGGTTCGGTGATTACGAATGGATTGAGCGATGGTGCGGAGGTGTTGGGGGCCTCTTTTGTGGTAGGGTTTGAGTTCAGCGATGATGAGCCCTTGGTCTTTGCAGTGGTGGTAAAGGGTTTCGATGCAGGAGGCAAGAGCTTCAGGAGTGGGTGTTTTGGGGTGGTCGAGAAGGAATTTGCAGGTGGTGTAGACAAGGGAAGGGTCAAGGATATGTTCTTTGGCTTCGGGGGGGAAGTGTTGTTCCCAGTGTTGGCGGGCGTGTTCGTGGATGTGGAGGGTGCGTTCGAGGTGGGGTTCTTTGATGTGTTGGTGCCAGTCGCGGAGGCGCCCGGTGGGGATGCCGGTGATGGTTGCGAGGGCGGTGTAGGTGGTGTTGGTGAGGCGGCCGTCGTGGCGGGCGGCTTGGAGGGTGCGGTGCCAGAGAGCATGGGTGTAGGCGTGGGGGAAGGAGGGGCGTGATGCGAGGTAGGGGTGGCGGTGGAGGTCGTGTTCGAGGCTTTGCCAGGCGGTGCGTCCATAGGTGTCGAGGAGATGTTGGGCTTCGGGGGTGGTAGCAAGGGTGGTGCGGAGGGTGGTCCAGTCGTTTATCGGATGAGTGGGGGGCATGGGTGGTTCAATAGGTGTCTGTTGAGTGGGGCTTTTATCCTCCTCAATTGGGGCGGGAGTGGTGTTGCCAGTGCTGTATTTGACTGCAGGTAGTTTGGAAATTTTGGCTAGCAGGGAGGGCACCTCTCGCAGGTGTCGCGAATTTGGGTCCTTTAAATGCGTTTTGGCTCTCTTTAAGGATGAGTGGGTTCTCTCTTGGCTTACCCACTTTTCCTCATCTCTCAAGAGCTACGCTGACACTTGTGGTTGCTGCTGAGAGGAATCTATCCGTATGAAAAGCTCATTGCAGCAACGCGTGTACCAATAAGGTTCATGTATCTCATATATTCGCAGGTCCCTTCCACCGACCGCCAATACATCTGTGGCACCTCATAGAGCGTAGCTTGGGGGAAGAAGGCTTGTGTCAATTCCTTCAGTCGCTGGAGGTCAGCGGAATCGAATCCCCACATGAGAATGGGCGTGTTAAAGGACGTTTTAAGATCCTCTACTAGTTTGAATGAAATAGTCTTGAAGGCAGCCACAACTCGTGGCTTAAAACTAAATTTATGTTGTAAATACAGGAACGTTTCTTCGGTAACCGACGGGGTCTTGCCCGTACCATAGTGCTCACGGTACTCATCGAGCACAGTATTATCTACTAAAATTGGCGAATGCAACTTGTATGGAACAATAACATCAATGAGCAGCTTATCTTGGAGAACGCCTCCAACCAGATCAAGAACTTCTTTGAAGGCATTATAGGGGATGGTAAAAAATACAATATCCGCCTTCCCCGCGGCGCCACCATTGGAAAGCCCTTGAATGGTGAGATTTCCAGGCTTCGTTTTCAGTTTTGTTTCCAACTGGGAAGCAGTTCTTTTCGCCTTTTGGGCATCCCGTGATCCCACTAACGTGGGGTATCCTGCAAAGATGGACCGTAGGGCCAGTGCTTGCCCTTCGCGTCCTGTACCACCGATGATTGCTACTGTTGGCTTTTTCATAGTAAATCCTATCCTATTCGTGTGTTTGTCAGGCTGTGGTAGACACCATATTTTAAATTTACATTTTATTATTTGTATTAAATTATTTACTTTATAGAAGATATTAGCAAACATCCACGAGCCCCCCCCCAGGTTTTGCAAGGCGATGTTGTTGGAATGTGTTAGGATTGGACAATATCAAGACAGTGTGTGGGTCAGCGATGGACACAAGCATTACAATTGACACAGTGCTGGGGGCAAATTAGGTCTACTTTGCGTCTTGTAGGATCTAGCTGATAGACATTCATTGGACACACTTGTACACACATGCCACATCCAATGCATTGTGTCACATCTAGGGTAATTCGTCCATAGGGTTGAAGAGGATATTTGCCGGTGGAGAAGGGCATCTACGAATGCCCTCGCTTGTAGAAAAATTGACCCAAGTCGCTGGGCAAGATTGGGATCATTCCATTTAAATCCACACCCAAGATAAGCACCACAACAATCGTCATGAAAAGCTCCCATAGTATTCCGAAAAGACTCCCCATCGCATAGAAGGCGACGAGAGAGATCACAACGATTGACCAAATCCCGTCAACCAATGTTTTTCTGAAGCCAGATCTACTTGGCAGATAGGGGACAAGAAGATAGGAACCACAGGTGAGCAACCATATGCAGGCTAAGGTTGTGAGGAGACGGGAAGGCGCGAAGATTGAGGGGGGAGGGGGGGGACCGAAATGTTTTTATGTCAAGTAGACTTTACGTTAAGTAGACTTGACATGACCGTGGGGAAGGTTACCGGTGATAACGAATCGCTTACGAGAAGTACGCGAACGCCGACTGCGTGAGGCTTCTGACCCGTCGGTCTGGACCCAGGAGGGGCTGGCGTTGCGTGTGGGTATCAGCCGACAGACGATCATCGCTATTGAGAAGGGCGTCTACAATCCATCGCTGGACCTGGCCTTCAAACTGGCTCGCGCGTTTGATTTGCAGATAGAAGAGATTTTCACATTTGAAAGTGAGGAAGGGAGTGAAGAAGCTGAAGCCTAGTTACCGGTATGGAATCCTGTTGGTGGCAGGGATTGCGAATGTGGGAGTTGGTATGTATGCGTTTGTAATGTTTGCGCGTCGATTCCTAGTTGGTAAGATTGTGGAAACTGACGGAGCCTTTGTAGGCCTCGGATGCGTAGCAACGTTGGTGGGCGTATTTCTGGTATATCGCATGTTGCCCGCGTTATTGAGGATTCGGCGCGGTGAACCAGCAGAAATTTGGGTTGACGAGCGAATGCAACGCATCTTGTATCGGGCGGGGTTTTTCGCCTTTTCTTTCCTACTTGTGGCGCTATTAATGCTCGTCTCAATGACTCTGGCCCTGTTGGCCTGGGATATCCGATTAACATGGATGCAGTTGGTCCCCTTGATCTTAGGTGTCTGGATTGCGAGTTTGTTTATTTTTGCAGTGACTATAGTCTATCTCTATACGAAATAGAGAACAAGAAAACAGGAGCATCTTAATGTACTCCAAGGAAGACTCTGGGCGTTGTTCCAGTAAAATAGTGGGGAAGAACTGGAACGCGTCAAGGCGTGGCGGCGTTAGATAGCGTGATTTGTTTACCTACTTAGGGATCTTACTTCGGTTGTTTTGTGTGAGAGTTTGAAAGACTGTGGTAAATGCTAGTGTGGCTAGTGATCTGTTTCGCGGGTTTTCCATTGTTTTCCTTGGAGAGTAGGTAGACAGCGAAAGGTGGGATAGAGAAGTATGGCCCACGTGATTGTGATGAATCCAAGAAGCAGTTCGGCTATGTTGAAGGTCAACTCATTCATTACGATGAAGGGAGTAATCAGGTAGTACCAGGGGATGAAAAAGAAGATTACGGCGAGGATGATTCGGAAGAGTCCGATGAGGATCCATCCCATAAAGAATTCTCTATGAGGTCGCCAGTATGTGATGAGGGCTAAGATAAGAGCGGGAATTTCGACTAAGAAGACGGCGATGGGGAAGTAGGAGGGGACAAGGTGGGAGTGGCTGCAGCCGTAAGGACCGCCGAACACCGTTACACGAAAGTACCAGATAAG
This sequence comes from Promethearchaeota archaeon, assembly GCA_048939245.1. Taxonomy (GTDB): domain Archaea; phylum Asgardarchaeota; class Hermodarchaeia; order Hermodarchaeales; family Hermodarchaeaceae; genus Hermodarchaeum. The sequence goes on from JBHLPR010000014.1 coordinate 29,322, forward strand.
TGCGTAGGCAATAACGAGGAGAGCTGAAAGGGTTTGGAAGAGTGCCCAGATTTTTAGGCTAAGTGAGCGGTGGATACGGGACAGGTATGAAGCATCCTTTTGCACTTGTTTGATGAAGTAGAAAAGGAGAGTGCTCCCAGTGGTAATGAGAAAAACGCCAATTCCAAGGGCCCACAGCATCACGGAAAGGAAAGTATACTTCTGATGGCAGTCCATGGAGCTCCAGAAACCACCGATATTTTGGGGGATGAACCTGGTGAAAGCAAAAGTACTGCCAACTAAGAGGAAAATGCCGAATAATAGCATGCCTAGGATTACCAAGAATTCAAAGGTTCCGACAAGTTGTCGCTGCCTTAGCTTATCAAGTTCTATATTCAGCACCCATCAATTCTTGATCGATATTATAACGAACGCTTTATATTTAACTCTTTTTACGTTAAAGGCAGTAAATTCAGTTCTAAAAAACTTTTCAGCCATTGATTGAAGTATTTTATCCCACCCGAATGGAAGTCAGGAAGAGAAGCATTGTGCAGGATTCCAGTAGAAGAGCTGCGAAGAACGAGATTACATGAAGGCGTGGCGGCGCTAGTCTATTAAGGCTTCAGTCGGGTTTTGACAATATTAGCCGTTGGTTACATTGCCTTACATTGGAGTTGAATTATCCAGGGTTCTATTGGGCTTGAGTTTTTCTGAGGGACCACTTTCTGAAGATTTATGTAGAGCTGACGTGAAAGTAGGGTTGTGAAGGGAGATAGCGAGAAGTGGAGTACGAATTGAAAAACCGAAAAACATGGATTATCGTAGTTGGGTTTCTCATTGTAGTGGCTGTTGGAGTTGGAGGGTTTCAGCAACGGATGGACTTTGTCGGTGTGGATGCTTCATCGGTTCCGTGGGCCGGTCCTCGACCCTTTTGGTCGACGATTATCGATTATAATGATCAAGGTGTTTTGTTATATCCTGAGAGGGTAATTCAAACAGCAGAGGGAGGGTATGCAGTATTATGTCGAATCACAAGCCAAAATGGGACCATATGGCTGGGTCAATTTGATGCCCAGGGCATGCTCTTATGGGAACATATCTACAAAATTGACTATCGCTGGGGAGCAGGCGCACCCAGAGGCTTTTATCAGTGTGCTGATGGAGGCTTTGCCGTTATCGGCATCACACCGAACATCCAAGGAGATTGGACACATTTTCTCATTCGGACAGAAGCTGATGGAACTCTGCGATGGAAGATGATGTTTCCTCTACTCTCGAGTAATATTGATCAGCATGGTTCTTCGGTCATCGAATGCACGGACGGAGGATTCATCATGACTGGCTGGAGAGAGTCAGAGGTGTTTCTTCACCGAATAAATCCGGACGGAGAGTATCTTTGGCATCAAGTCTACCCAGCATCTGGACAAAAAGACGTGGATTTAGTCCAATGCGCGGATACAGGTTTTGCTCTAGCAGGAAAGAATTCCACCGACTACATCTTTTTAGCTCGCATTAATTCGACAGGAGGAGTTCTTTGGAAACAGAGTTATACCTTTCCAGGTGCTGTCCAAGGTCTTCGTTTATCAGGCATGAAATTAACCAATGATAATGGATTTATTCTGTATGGGCAAACTTATGGTCAAGGTCCGAATTCCGATGCCTTGGATATCTATCTTCTTAGAACAGATATGAATGGCTCAGAGCAGTGGAATTATACGTATGGCGGTCCGCTTTCTGATATTGTGAATGATGTCGTTCAATGTACGGATGAAGGCTTTGTGTTAATTGGCAGTACTTGGCGAAGCGGTTTGGATTTACGGGATATTTGGCTGGTTCGTACGAATGCAACCGGAATCCAAAACTGGAATTGCACCTATCCTGATCACCTTCCAAAAGGAACGTGGGGTGTCGGCATCCTAGAGCCTGAACCCGAAGTGCTTGTGATTTGTGCAGATATTTGGAAATCGTCTTCTAGTCTTTGGTTGTTTTCAATTCCTGATGTTTCGCCACCTGATCCAAATCTTCCCTTTCTAGGAATCCCACCTGAGCTAATACCTGCCATTGCTATTGGGCTCGCAGTAGTGGTGATAATAGTTATTTTCGCGTTTATGTGGATTCTACGTCAACGTAGAATGTAACCCCGAACTATCAGACAGGATTATCTTAGCATATCCTGATGAGTCGAAAGAGGTGAAGCCGTTGGCGGGGTTCCAGGAGAAGGATCGGGAAGAGTGGCAAAGCGTGAAGGCGTGGCGGCGGTAGCTAGTTCTCTACGTCCCGCGTTGGAGACCGCATGAGAAGCCAGTGCGAGTTCATTGTAGGTGTTGTCTTGGTGGTTTGCGCGATTCTAGCTGACCCAGAATGTAATTGTAGGTGCTCTTAGGAGAGTAGAGAAGGATCTGTGTTCTGGCAATTGCTTTCAAGATAATGGGTCAGGCCTTGAGGTGGGTGGCGATGTGTTTTCCGAAATCGGTGCATTTGGAGAATTCGCCTTCTGTGATGGGTCCTTTCATTCCGTCAACTTGTATTGATAGGCCGGGTGTTATGAGTTTTAGTGTGGGAGCTTTTTCGCGTATTCGGGTCTCCATTTTCTTGACGGATTTTTCGAAGTCTTCGCCTAGATAGGTGTCGAATACAGCTGCCCATTTTGCTTTCAAGTCGAGTTTGCCAAGTTTATCAATGAGCTTATTGATGCCCCTAGCGGGTCCTCCAAAATGTGTGGGGGTCCCAATCAATATTGCATCATAATCGACCATCTTTTTGGGATCGGTGTTCTTGACATCACTGATAGTAGTTTCTATTCCCTCGACTTCGTTTAGTCCCTCCGCGATTTTTTCGGCTACCAGCTTTGTGTTGCCATACTTTGTATCATACACGACGAGAACCGTTACCATTGCGTTCACCAGTCATGAAGGTTATTTTCTGAGTTTTTATGATTTACGGGAGAAACTACTATTAGTACAGGACTTTTCTGGTCTTAATCGTCATAAGTCTCAAGGAACTAGAGAACAATTTGTACGATGTACCTGTTTTTCGTGTAGGGATTGTGTCATCTTAGCTTATCCTGAAGGTTCGAATGAGGAGAAGGCATGGGCGTGTTTTCAGGAGAAGAGTCGGGATGAGCGTGAATGTTTGTAGGTGTGGCGTCGATAAGTGTCTCTGGAAGAGAATAGTATGACAGTTTTGGGTTAGTAAAGGGTATTATGAGTTAAGTTGGGAGTTGAAATCAAGGATCCTTAAGCATGCTACATCCGTTTTTCAAAAGGAATATCGTCTGTATCTTGAGCTAGAGCTTATGGGTTTTCCAGTTGCCATTTCGAAACTTCGAGAACCGAGTTTGGCTACCCACGACCATATCGTTAGAAAGGCATCTTGGGTGGGGGTTTCTGTTGTGTTTGAGCAGATACTGGTTTTTGGATTTTTCAAGATGCGTTTGATTTGATTAGAGTGGATGGGTGTGGTCTGTTGGTGAAACCAGTTGTCAATGAGGTGGAATCGATCGTGTGTTCGGGGCATGGTTCGGTTCGGGTTATTATAGGGCTGCATGGAAGGAGAGTTGAAGTGGTTGGTGATTACGCCAATTCCGTCTTGTGGATAATGAACGGCGATATCTTGTTGGGCGGCTTCAATTATGGCAATGTTACCGTGGGCATCCGCCACGAGAAAATTCTTGGTCCAAAAATGCGGGAATTTAAGCAGTAGTGTTACTGCTTCGTCAACAGATGAACAGTGGTCAAGGACGGCACGAACTGGGATATGATCCCACACGCCGGGTGCATCGGTGTAGATGCCATGGACACCTGCCACCGCGATAGCTACACCTGCTTCATTAAGTCCATCCTCTCGTCCGACTAGTAAATCAAAACAACAGCCCATATGAGCATAGTGCTTCTTCGGGTAGGTCCGATAGAGTGTGAAGGCGTGAAATGCGGGGGTTGCATCATAATTGCGGGCAAAGATGGTGCTTCGGTCGGAAGTATATTGACTGGAAATTGCACACACTGTACAACTTGGACTCCTACCCAGGGTGAGCGTATGAGTTCGTACTATCTCATAATCGAGCTGGCTTCCGTCTGCAATTCCTTGGATCTCATCGATGAGCTCGGGAACGATAGGCTCAATTTGTTCTTCAACTCTCGCTGCAAACTGGATAGCTGTATCTTCTAATCGTGGAAATTTAGTTCCTTGGCTCTTGAGAAGCCTTCCGTATTGCTTGCCAATCTCATAGTGAGTACCACGAAGTGTAACATTGAACATAGCCATGACTCTCAACGAATTGCAGCCGAACAGGGTTGTCCAATAAGGAGAAATCATCGGAGTTTTAAGTTTTAGCTGTGTAAAAAAACAATTCTTGAATTTTTTTAACACTTTTGTATGTAATTGTGACACTTTTGGCAGAAACCAATAGTTATTGAATAATCCAGATTTTCAAAGTGGGCATTGCCTTTTCAAATTGCTAATTCATTGCTTTTAGTGCTAGTATTTGCGAAAAGCACTTAGCGAGTTTTCACGTTAAACGAATTGATTGAAATGAAGAAGACAAGCGAAGTAGCTGATAAAGACTGGAAGAAGAAACTGTCTAAAGAAGAGTATCGCGTGTTACGCGAGAAGGGTACGGAGCGTCCTTTCACGGGGAAGTATTGGAAGCACAAGGAGAAGGGTACATACAAGTGTGCGGGGTGTGGTGTGGAACTTTTTTCTTCGGAGGCGAAATTTGAGTCGGGGAGTGGGTGGCCAAGTTTTTATGAGGCGTTGGATAAGGATAAAATCGAGGAGAAAGTGGATCTGTCTCATGGGATGCGTCGGATAGAGGTTGTGTGCAAGAATTGTGGGGGGCATCTAGGCCATGTGTTTGATGATGGGCCGAAGGATAAGACCGGTTGCCGCTATTGTATTAATTCTGTTGCACTTCATTTTGAAAAGGAGGAGTAGTTCGTTTCACTAGAAGAAGCCTTATCGAGATTCTTTGAGTTCAAGCTTATATTATGTATGAAGCGGTAAAAATGAAAATGATTTGCCTTTAATTCCACATTGTGAAGATTCGCTGGTTTTTTGAAGTTAATAGTCCTGGGGCACCACCAAAGTTAACGCGTTTTACGGTAAAAATAGTAAAATTTATTACTCGGCAAGACCACATGTACTAATTGAACGTGGTAAGCATTTAGATAAGAATAGTCGTGAAAAACCATGAGCGGGAGGGATATGCTCAAGACGCAATATTTCGAGAAGTATCGTCTTCATATGCTCATCGGGTCATATTTCCTGTTTGCAGGATGTTATTATTTTCTTTGCCAGTTGAGCTTTATCATCGGATGGGGTGATGTCCCGTTTGGGCCATTAATGGAACTCCTGAGCCTCATCGGATTCAACTACTGGTACCCAATGGTTTGGTTTCGATGGTTTGTGGGTCTCATCCCACTATTGGTCATGACTTCAATGAATATGTGGCTGCTAGCCAAGATCCTATATGTTCCGACTCCAAGACTTTCACGGCTTTTAGTCACATGTTTGCTAAGTGTTGTTATCGCCTTACTGTTCATTGTGGTTGCAGGCTACATCTTCTATGCAGGTCCGAACGTCCTATTCTGGCACCTTTCTTTCGTCATCCCAGTTCTTTGGCAAGGCTGGGCTGCACTTTTTTTAATTGGTTGGATGATTTTTCCTCTTGTACTGAGCTATCTTCTGCTTCAAGCCTCCACTGTCACAGAGTTCAATAAGGAATTCATCTCAAAGTTACTTCTGAACCCTCTATTCTGGATCGGTATTATTTTGGCATTTGTTATTTTTTGGATTTCCTTACTTGGTCTCGGACAGACGTTATTTCATGTCGTCAACGATACAACCTTAATTCTTCTGTTCCATACGCTTCCAGTTACAAGTATTTACATTGCTTTGATTATTCCTCTGTTTCCCCTAGTTGTGATTGGTAGTGGCAGCTATAGTTTCCCCTCATTAAATGTGAGATAGGTTCTATGTTAGAACCCACTAGTGATTATTCGATCTCGATTTAACCACCCGAAATCATAAATGTGTGAGGATTGGACGTGGAAGAATAGTGTAATTACTTTGGTGAAAATTATCGCCCATCGTGGTTATGGAAAGGGTCCGTTCGAGAATACGTTGGAGGCGGTCCGAAAAGCGATTTGGTTGGGAGTAGATGGAATTGAAATCGATGTTCACGGATCGAGTGATGGAGAGATTGTGGTTTTTCATGATTCTGTGGTTGAAGAAAAAACAAATGGCAGGGGTGCCGTGGCGGAGTTAACATTAGAGGAGCTCCAAGAACTCACTCTAACAAGCGGATATAAGATTCCGACATTGAAAGAACTTCTCACGTTAGTCGCGACTTCCGCTGAGTTGATGATTAATATTGAGATAAAGCCGAAGAATATCGAAGGGTATGTGTTAGATGTGATTCAAGAGAGTGCTCTAAAGAACTCGGTCGTAATCTCGTCGTATAAGCATTCTGTGCTGCAAGAAGTTCGAGCCCGTGATGCAAACATTCCAACGTTATTAATTTTTAAACGCCCGTTAGATGCGGCTATCAAAATTTCTAAACAACTTGGGTGTTCAGGTCTAGCACCGCGATTTCAGTTAATTTCACATGCCTTTGTGAAAAAGTGTCATCAAGTAGGGCTTCTGGTTTATCCTTGGGCAGTTAATGAAATTGAGGATATGCAGAAGACACTAACATGGAATGTCGATGGAATAATAACAGATTTCCCAGAGAAGTTGTGGAAGTTAGTGAACAAGCCGATTAAATGAATGATTGCATTTCTTGTGGCTATTCAGTAGTGTAATTTTATCAAAGGCAATCTCAGTAATTTGTTAATGGTGTAAAGAGGCTTATGATGACGATTTGAATAATACTTGCGCACAAGGTTCTGTTGAAAGATGAACTTGTTGTTGTTTCTCATTTATTGTGATTCTAAATGAGAGAACAAGTTTAAAGGAGGAAGGCTCTGTGTGGAATCCAATTTAGGATGAACCACCATGTCAAAGAATTCAAAGCGACCGAAATCACTACGAACATGGGCAACTGTAATTTTTGCAGTTGTCGGCATCATTGTGATGATAATTGGAGCCTTCATTAGCACATTGCTTCTTTTTGTGGGAGTTATTATTGTCAGTCTAGGCTTTTTCATCTGGCTGCAGGGTATTATCACTCAATCCCGACAAAGAAAGCCGGGTCGATTGCGATTAGACTTATTGACGGACCATATCAACCCCTATGATGCGTTAGAAGAAATGGTCGATTATGAAGAAGCGGATGTAGGCCGAAAGGAACTAAACAATGAAGAAATCCGTGAAGCCGCACAGGTATTGCACACTGGTCGAGAAAAGGATAAGAAAACAGCAACCTTGCGTCTTCTTATGGCTGGCGATGCAAGTGTTCCATACATCCGAGCAGACTTACATAGTATGAATCCAGAAGTTGTTGAAACAAGCCTTATTACCCTTCGATTCTTTGATAAAGACGCGGTTTCAGTTGTTGAACCTGTCACAGAACTATTGGACAATGAGCTTGCGGAGATTAGAGGGCATGCGGCGCTTCTCCTTGGTAAACTTGGATTGGAAGCAAAAAGTGCGGTTCCAAAACTGATATCACTTCTTCAGGATTCAGATCCGTCGGTTGCTCGTGATGCAGCCTTTGCCTTAGGTATGATTGGAAGTAAATCCGACGCAGCCATTAGCGTAATGAAATCGTTGAAAGACGCAGAGGACACGCAATTAAAACTTTTCAGCAGAATCGGGCTAGCGCGTTTAGGTGTTGTTGATGACGACATTGTGGACTTCTTGATTAATACTATAAGGGAAAAAGATCCGATGAATGGCATTTTTGCCATGCAAACTTTGGGAATCATTGGTGAACCAGCAACGGAGGTAGAACTGGTAATTAGTCGCTTTTTATCTCATCGCCATCCAGCGTTAAGATTAATTGCAGCTCAAGCGCTACATCGCTTAGACGCATCATCTGTTACAATTGCAGAAGCATTAGTTCGCAATCTACCTCAACGAAAAGCAGAACCGTTCATTCGCCGTGATAGCTTCAATCTGTTAGAAGAGATAATTAAGGATGTTCCAGGTATTATCCCTAGCCTAATAAAGCAGACCTCAAATCGCGATCCAGTAACTCGCGTTATGGCCGCACGTCTTTTGGGCGAATTTGGAGAGCTTGCCAGAGAAGCGGCACCAGCTCTTGTAAAAATGATGGACGATAACCTAATGACGTGTCAATATCATGCACGTCAAGCCTTAGAGAAAATCTCACCTAGCGATTAAAACTAAAGGCTGCTACACTTTGTAATTAAAATAAAATAAGGACAAGCAGATCCAATTAGATCATTAGCCTGCTTGTCTAATTCTATTGGAGTGTTATAGCAAAACGGGAGATGGCTTAGCAGCCATCCCATCCGAATTCAGGTTGTATTTCTGTTGTGAAACTTTCAACGTGGGGTTTCAGATAAGTACCCCATTTTTCGACAGCTAGTTGTAGCTCTTTCATGTCCTTGGGGATTTCTTCAAAATTCCCACCCTGCATGTAAAGATCAACGGCTTGACGCATGGCTTTGGCTCCATCAATAGAACCATTAGGATGAGCATGCACACCACCACCAGCTCCGAGTATGATATCGGTGCCTAGCTCGTGAAGGTTCACTGGAATCATTCCGGGGTATACACCCCCTCCAACAATGGGCCAGTTGGCTTTAATGTGGTAGAAAGGTGCGCGGGAGTTGAGTGCAGAGGTGATTTCATCGAAGTAGGGCATGAAGAGTTTGCCATGGCTCGTGGGGAGAATATACATATCGCCTCCGCAGAGCCGGACAAATTTTGCGATGGTGGGATAGTTGAAGCCGTGGAAGCCACGATACCACATTCCTGCGCCAGCGGGATGAGCGAGGACAGGGACCTTTATAGAGGGATCTTCGGCAACATCGCGCAGAATAGTGAAGCCTGTGGCGAGGAAGTTGACATGTAGTGCATTTGCACCCATTTCAACCATTTTTTCTGCATTTTCCAATGTACGGTGACCGTCGTCTGAGATATTAATTGTGTACAGTGTCTTTTCTCCAGTTTCGGATTCGGCTTTATCGATTGCTTCCATAACAGCTGTGATGCGGTCCTCTAAAAGGCAGTTACAGGGGGATTCCATTAGTTCATCGTCTTTAATAATATCGATTCCACCAACAGCACTTTCATAGCATTGCTCAGCAAATACTTTGGTTTCTAGCCCCACACAAGGTTTAATCATGGTGAGTGTTAATGGTCGTTCTTTGGCTTTGAGGAGCTCGCGGACACCTTCGACACCAAATTTGGGACCTTTGAAGGTGGCAGCAAAGGATTTGGGAAATTGAACATCTAGAATGCGAACGGCTGTATTTTTCACATAGAAAATGTTGCCTGCGATAGCCGCCATGAGATGGGCGACGGAGGGAAGAAAGTTGGCCATGGGAAAACCGATTTGGGCGATGATGTTGGTATAATCGGGACCTGGTGTCCGATAGAAGCCCAGGGTTTTTCCAAGAAATTGGCGACGAACTTCATCAGTTTCACGGGGTACACGAATCCATGTACCGGTGGTTTGTTCGATAGAGAGACCTTCAACTATGTGAAGTAAATCTGGCTCCTGTGTTCGGATATGGAAAGTGGCGATTACATATTCGTCGGGATCAATACTTTCTCGCGTAGCTAATCCTTCGGGTTCATATTTTGGCATATTAGGTTTAACCCCCAGTGAGTGGCAAAGGATTGCTAAGAGTTCATAAAGCTTTTTAAAATTTCACAAAAAAACGTGGAATTAGCGACCTAGTTAAGTTCTGATAACTTTCTTGTGGCCTATTTTGAATTTCTAGTTCCAAGTCTGAATCAGGAATCAAAAATTTATTTCCTTTTTCTATCTACAGGTGTAGTCTTTTGTTCTATAATCCCCTGAGATCACAAATAGGAAAATACACTAAACGAATTTTGGGTTGAACTGCACTTCCGCCTAGCCAGATGTGATTTTTTGAGTATAAAGGTGAACTACCCCACCCTGACGACCGGGGCTTCTCGGGCTTAAAGATAAATAGACCTTGGATACAACACTACGGCGAATGGAGACTTGAAGATGTCGAAGCAGCAGAAAAAGCATAAAGAAGCACAACCACATTTGCAGGTTCCTAAACATTCTCATTGTGAACTCTGTGGTGCTCCTGTGCGCTATGGAATGGAATATTGTAATGCCGAACATAAAAAATTGTTTCAGAAGAAAGCCCGAAAAGACCGGCTGATGAATGCCATTCCTGTTATTATCGTCATTATCATTGCGGCAGCCTCCCTCCTCATTTCGATCATTATGTTTTCTCCTCCATGATATTAACAGACTGCTCACCATGGAGACAGAGAAGCAACCACTTGGTCAGGTATTTTCCCTTTTTCAACATCAGTGAGGGCATTATCAATAATATCTAGGGCGTTGTCAGCTTCTTCTTGGGAAAGTGTGTAGGCAGGACATATGCGAAGCACTGATTCTCCAAGAGTTGTTAGAATTAGACCTAACTCTCCAGATCGCCAACAGACTTTCGAAGCTTCGAGGCGGGCAGGTTCGCGCGTTTTCTGATTCTTAACCAAATCGACACCAATTAACATGCCCTTGCCACGAACATCGCCGATAAGTGGGTGATCCTTTTTCATTTCGTCTAATCTCTTTTTGAGATACCCACCCATCTTTAGAACCTGCGCAATGAGATTTTGGTTTTTTATTGTATCCAATACAGCGAGTGTCACAGCACATACAATTGGATTAGCTACACCTGTTCCAATGGCTGATGGAGGCTTTAACTCATCCATTACTGAAGCTCGACCAATTACACCACTTAAAGGAACTCCTGCAGAAAACCCTTTACCAAAGGCAACAAGATCCGGTGTCAGCTCATATTGTTCTGAAAGAAACCAAGATCCACAGCGTCCACACCCCGTTTGAATTTCATCAAGTGCAAAGAGCATGTCGTGATCCTGACAAATCTCTTGGAGTCCTTTCAACCAGTCAACTGGAGGAAATATATAACCGCCATCAGAGGCAACCGGTTCTGTAATAATTCCAGCAACCTCTTGGGGAGGCACGAGGTGTTTTAGTACCGTTTTCAAGTAGTCTAAACAAGCTAGACCACAGTCAGGATACTCTTGTTTGAAGATACACCGGTAACAGTCCGCAAAAGGAACATGGTAAATTTCTGGGATGAATGGACCTAAGTATCGCCGTTGAATGGTGGAAAATGCACTCAAAGATAAAGCACCATAAAGTGCGCCATAATACCCTTTGAGAAAAGTAATGATTTTTGTGCGTTTAGTTCCCACTCTCACAAGTTTTACTGTAAGATCCATAGCCGCGGCACCAGCAAGCTGATAAATGGTCTTTTTGGGAAAACTTCCTGGAGGTAGTTGATTTAGTTTCTCAGCCAGCTCAACTGCTAATTCATGATATCCGTAGAGTGGAGGATGATGAATTAGCCGATCTGCTTGTTCGTGGATGGCATTGACAACGGCGGGATGACGATGACCAATGGGTAGAGCTGCGGCTCCACCTAAGAAATCAATGTATTCGTTTCCATCCTTGTCCCACACCTTCGAGCCTTCAGCGCGAACTGCGACTACTGGATAATAGGCCAACCGGAGTGCTTGTCCAATCGCATTCTTATCACGTTGGACTATTTTCAGTCCTTTCTTTACTAACCCCATTTAGATCAGCTTCATCCATTTGTTAGATTTTAATTAAGAGATAGATTTTCTTATCAAAGAGAATTTAATGCGCCTCGTGAAACGCTGTTCCCCAACTATCTGCTGCTAGTATGGCATCTTTGACCATGCCAGGTGAAATAGTGATAGGCATGTTACTCATGGTGTCTTTAGGGTCACAGGCTTTTTCAGCAGCAACACCAAGATCTTCAGTGTTGATATTCCCGAGTTGAGCTAGTGTTATCGGAAGCCCCACATGATGTTCCCAGGTCATTATGTGTTCGATTTCCTTAGGTTCCCTGTTTTCTAGTATCATTTGCACTAAAACGCAAAATGCAACAATTTCACCGTGATTGGCTTTTACTCCTGAAATGAAAGTTAAACCGTTATGAATGGCGTGTGCTGCTGCCAATCCCGTGCTTTCAGCGCAAAGGCTACTTAGAAGCTTGATTGATTCGAAGATTCGTTCAACATAGGGAGTTACTAGTTTCTGTTCAAGGTCCTTTGCAGCGCGATAGCCATAAGTGAGAAGGTTGTATTCGCATAACTCACCGATCCATGGGGATACGGCAGTGGGGCGTCCAAATAGAAGGCTGGAAGCTTTCGGCTGGGCAACACAAGCTTTTGCCTCAATGTTAGCTCCTAGTGCATCCCCCATTCCCCATACTGTAAATTTAGCTGGAGCTGTTACAAGCACTTCAGGATCGACTAAGACTAAATTAGGGTTCTTTGGATAAAAGAGGTACTCAAGCCATTCGTGTTTTTCAGTATAAATGACTGATAGCGCACTTGCATCCGCGTTAGTTGCGCATTGTGTTGGTACGCATGCAACTGGTACTTGGATTTTATGAGCTACTGCCTTCGCTGTATCGACTGAAACACCTCCACCTACACCAATGATGATGTCGGCTTTCTCTTTTTTTCCAATCTCAGTGAGACGATCAATTGTAGGATAAGTAGACATTCGAATCGTGTTGTCTATAGCGACGATGGTGACCTCGGACTCATTAAGGCTTTTTTCGATTCGTTTTCGTGTTATGTTTAATGCTGTTTTTCCACCCAGAATCAACGCTTGTTTGCCGATTTTGGAGATGTGCATTCCAAGCTCATCCAGTGCACCACGTCCTTGAACATAGCGGCTTGCTGATCCGAATATCTTCATCTGACTTACTTCCAAAATATTTCACCCATGATATTGGTTTGGCGAAGAGCATTTGGAAGTAACTTCTATAAGTATCCCACGAAAGTCTATAGTCGTGTTTTATAACAATCCATAAACGCTTTAGATATAGAGCAAATAATTACGGCTATGAGTTCCATTTGGTTTCCCAAAAAAAATGAACTTTCAAGATTATTGAGCGGATCCTATCGAACGGATGTTAACGGTTGGATTCGTCTCCACCTTACAGGCGATTGTCAGCAGATGGGATTTCAACATGGCTATTGGCTAGCTCATGAGATTCAAGCCAATGTTAAACAGACGGGTATGTTTCTCGATAAGGCAGAAAAATATCCTTGGAAAAAATTCCGAGCCGATGCGGAAAAAATCTGTTGGCATATGACCCCTGAAACGCTCAAAGAAGAAATTCAAGCGGTTGAAGCAGGAATACGCCTTCGAGGCATAACGAATATCAGCTGGAAAGATATCCTCGCTATAAATGCGTATGGTGATACCCTTTCGTGTCATTATGCCAAGGAGCATGAAAATGCACGAGATTCCCGTAGAAAAAGCGGGCATTGCAGCGCTTTCATTGCTACGGGTGAGGCAACTAAAGACAACCGGATTGTGCTCTGTCACAACACATGGTTTTCCTATATCATCGGAACGACCTACAACATTATGATGAGTTTGAGCCCCTCGGAAGGGTATAAGATGTTTATCCATACGTGGCCAGGGGCAATAGGTGGTTCGACAATAGATTGGGATATGAATGCTTCAGGGATTATGTGTGCTGAGACTACAATCACCGGAGCAAGTAAATTCAAACATGATGAAACCCCCTACTTTGTTCGTGGTCGCCTCGCGATTCAATTTGCTGATTCGATTGATAGCTGGATGAACACTATGATTGAGGGTAATAATGGTGGGTGGGCTAACGCGTACCTTGTGGGAGATGCGAAGACTGATGAAATTGGTTGGTTAGAACTTGGTATTCATGAATATGCTACTCGTCGAACGAAAAATGGTTATTTTGTAGGTTCTAACTGGGCACTCGACGAGAAAGTAAGAAATGAATGTGTGGGTATTTCATTTAATCAGAGAGCGACTCATTCTTGTGCATCAAGAACTCAACGACTGCTCCAGCTCATGGAGGAATTCAAAGGTAAAATCGATGTCGAAATAGCTCAACGAATTATTAGCGACCATTTTGATGTTTCTTTGAATAAAGAACAACCCTCAGCAAACACGATCTGTGGTCATACAGAATATGACAAGCGAGGATTAAAAGAATGGAAATGTGGACCCTTTGAGGCCTTTGGAACTACTGATGCAAAGGTTGTAACAAGTGCCCTGAGTGAGGTGGGATCGTGGTGGGCGCATTGGGGACCAGCATGTAATCTGAAGTTCGATTCTAAGAAGTTCTTTACTGAACATCCTGAATATGCTTGGCAGGCTCCTTATACTCGCGATATTATTCCTCATCCTTGGACTTTATTCAAGGCGGATGTTGATTGGAGGAATTAGTCGAGAGGGTGAGTTCAGACTATTGAGTGGAAACAGGATCTTTATCCTTGCGTTAACATGAAATGCTTGATTTTGTCCTTTTCAATGTCAATGATAGCCCCGCGGAGAACCCCTTCGAGGTATTCACTGCCCGGATTTATAGTTAGGGTTCTCCCAATTTTATGGAAGCCACGTGACTCATGAATATGTCCATGTAAACCTAGGAGGGGCTGGTACTTTTCGATGGCAGCACGTACAGCTTTGCTGCCTACGGGTTGATCCTGAATTCGCCCTCCTTTCGTTTGCACTTGAAGTTCACCGCCATCAACTTCAGCTAATACCGGGCACAAATCGAGAGTTG
>JBHLPR010000063.1:0-12986 GCA_048939245.1 Promethearchaeota archaeon
CGAGCCTAGTGTTTCTAAATTTAGAGATTATATGGTTTTTAATCTACTTTGCAATCCTTCTTAGTGCCATTAACTTGACTCTTAGTTCCCAGATTCAGACTAGCTCAGATTGGATTGAATCTTAAGCTTAAATCGGATTGCATGAGGTTGGATAGTTAATCAGGTCATAAAAAATCATAAAACTCTCTTATGTCCAAACTCCAGTTGGCAAATTTGGCTATCCTCATATTTTTTGCTAATTATTTGAGAGTGATTTCATCTTCTTTGAGTAGGAAATCCTCTAATTTGTCTCGGGCTTTCTCTCTACGTTTCTGGTGCTCTGTGAGGAACTTGGTGGCGAAATCTATACAAATGCTCTTACATTCTCCACAGAGCATATCTCCGCTTCGACACCGTTGCTCTAAAGCGTCAAGCTTGTCTTGCTCTGGAATAAAGACTAATTGATAATTCGCAAAAATCGAACAGATCTCAGGTTGCCCTCCGAGCTTCCGTTGTTCAGCAGCATTCCCTCGTCCTCCCGTGAAGGCATTTTGGAGCTTCTTCTTGATTACTTTCGGTGGGTCCACGGTAAATAGGGCTGAGTCAGGTTCAGAGGCTGACATTTTCCCACCTTGCTGTAGTCCCTGGAGAAACCTTGAGTGTATGATGCCTGGTTTCAAATACCCGAGTTTGGGTAACACATCTCGGGCGGCCCGAAAATGGGCATCTTGGTCGATAGCAAGGGGAATCACGCAGGGTACGTTATGCCCCACAAGGATAGAATGGAGGAAGGCAGGAACAGCTTGAAAGCTGGTAAAGAAGATGGACCCGATGTTATTTGAATTTGTGAAACCAAAGATTGCCTTTGCAGTGGAAAACGTGATGCGCTTAGCTACTTGAATCGCCAGAGGGTAGATCGTCCTTGCGTGGAGCGAATCCACGATGATATGTGTATTCTTGGGATCAAAGCCTGTAGCAATGAGATCTAAGGCATTCTCCTTAGCGTAGTACTGTGCTTGGTCGAGTTCTAGCTCGAATTTGAAGAGAAATTTTTCGTCATCTGTGAGTTGGAAGTAATAGGGGCAGTTGAACTTGTCTTGCATCCATTTGGTGAAGATGAACTGGGTAAGGTGTCCAATGTGGGTGTGGCCGCTGGGACCCCGACCGTTGTATAAATAAAAGGGATTGCCTTTATCGTATTCATCGAATACAAAGTTCATGTCACGGTGGCTGAAGTAGATGCCACGTTTCAAAAGGTAATGCAATTCTCCGGTATACTTCTTGAAGCGTGCAAGCAGTTTGTCATCGATTGGTTCAGTACCAAATTGCTTAATCAGCTTCGCATAGTCCACATCGCCTTTTACTTCCCATGGGGTCACAACAAACTCATTATCGCGAGGCATGATTCTTCACAACTCCGTTTTTCATGTATTCAATTTTATACTGTCTCTTCTCGATTATACACTTGGTAAATCTTTGTTTCGTACTGGCTAAGTTCTTAAAAGTTGAGGCGGTAGCAGTGTTTACTAGGCGTGGAAAAGAGAACAGGCTATGGGTTCGGCCAAAAATAATCGCCTAACATCCTTCACTACCATCTGTTCATCATCGTCCTCTGTATATAAATCATATTCATGAATGCAACCGAGTTTAGTTCTTGATGGTTTTTAAGCTAAAGAATGCGAGTGTTTTTTAGCAAGAATTTCACAAAGAGGCTTGAGGGTTCTCCCTTTGAGGGAAAAATATGGCAAAAGCACCTGAAAGTTTTGAAACAAAATATGTGCCCATGGATTTTGGCAAGGTCCTTGAAACCTCGCTGCGCTACTGGATCAAGAATCTTAAGTCCTACTTCATTTTATACTTCTTTGTCCATTTTACTATCCTTGTATTCGGCTACGGTACATTTTTTCTTTCTGGGAGAAATTATCTTGTTCTACAATTCGCTGGATATTTGGGTATTATCTTACCCTACTGGCTAATCTCCTATCTTCCTCCCTCCTTCTTAGCAATCGGGCTCGCAATCACAGTCATTATCGTGATAATCATTAATCTCGTTATCCAGGTCTTTTTAGGAGGGATGGTAATCCAGCATACCGCTGACTTTCACGCGAATCTCTCTCCAACACTCACAGGAAGCTTTAATCACACACGAAACCGGTTTTGGTCAATAATTGGAGCTCAGATTCTTCTTGTGCTAATTGTTACCGGAATTGGACTGGGGACAGGACTTCTCATGGCAGTGTTGGGGATTGGGTTATTTTTCCTAGGACCTATCGGAATGTTAGTTGGCATACTCATAGGGGCAGTTTTAATGATTGTTCTCCTGGTTTATGTAACAGTTCGTCTCACAGTGGTCGTTCCCTCAATTATTCTTGGTGATGAAACTGCTATCGGAAGCATCGATCAGAGCTGGCGTCTTGTTGGAGGGAACTGGTGGCGAACCTTTGGCATCACATTCATTATCGGGATAGTGAATATTGCCATCGAAATTCCTGCTTCAATCATAACTTCGCTAGCGCTAACTGGAATTTATCTTCCCACAATCACAATTATTGGCATCATCACCTTTGCTATTACGAATTCAGTGCTAACCGGAATTACAACACCTCTTGGCAATTCCACTTCCACCATGATTTACCACGACCTTATGGGACGCGAATATGTCCCCTCTCAGCTTGGTCCGCCTCCTCGGGTTCACGCATATACAGAATGTCCAGTATGTAAGCGCCCGGTCTCTCCAGGTGATCGCTTCTGTGGGCAATGCGGTCGGGAACTCGACATCGATTAGGATTCTAGTAGACTACTCTCTTCTAGCATCTTCAAGTATAGAAACGCAATAAACGTTCTAGGTCACGAATTGAAAAAAGGTTTAAAACCCCCAGTACCCACCATACGCCAGTCTGTCTCAGGGGTCATGGCCTAACCAGGTATGGCAACGGGCTCCAGAAGAAGCCACCAGACAGATTAAGCTGACCGGACATCCGGGATGACGATGTTCTGGAGCGACCTGGCGACACCCGTAGGTTCTGGGTTCAAATCCCAGTGACCCCACCACCTCTTCCTTCCCATAGAATTGCTTCCCCTAGCATTTCTTCAATATGCCCTACTACCTTTTTAGGCGAAGGACTTCAAAAGGTGATTGATCTTTGGAGGTTCATTTCAGATGGTATTTTTCGATCCCACTATCATCATTCTTCTTCAATTATTACTTCCCTATTTCGTCTGGGAGATTCTCAATTTTGTTGGTGATCCACTAATCTATGTCATGCTCTTGGGCATTACCTTTTGGTGTCTCAATAAACGAGAAGGCAAAATCGCTATTATGCTGGTGATGTTTTCAAATTTCATCAACATACTATTGAAATATGCCTTCGGGATGCCGCGTCCTCCCGCATCGTTACGACAAAATCCTGAATATGTAGCAGATCAATCTTATGGGTTTCCTAGTGGTGCCGCACAAACGGCAAGTACTTTCTGGGGATGGGTCACACTGCGGTTGCGCCGATGGTGGGTTGCCATCATTAGTGGAATCTTCATCACCATTGCTGCGCTTGCCCGGATGGGCTTGGGATTACATTTTCTGGGTGATGTCATTGGTGGAATCATCGTTGGAATCATCCTCGTGACTTGGGCCTATTTCTTGGTTCCCTATCTCAAGCCCCAGTGGAAACGGTTACCTACCTTCCTGCAGAATTGGTTGTTACCAATCATTTCTTTGGTATTCTTTTTCATCTATCTCGCTGCCTATGCCCTCGGGCTTCCATATTTCCCTTCTGAGAATGTTGCCATTTCACTAGGCGTGGTATTCGGATTCAGTGCTGGGCTGGTTTTAGAAAAGCGGTATGTGAATTTCACCATGGATATTTCACGGAATACCAAAATCATTCGAGCAATTCTTGGGGTTATTATCTCCATCCTCATCTACATTACCTTGTCTGCAGGATTTTCTCTCATACCCACATTTCCGCTTCTAAGTTACACAACACGGTTTATCCGGTATATTCTAGTGGGCTTCTTTGGGGCTTTTGTCATTCCACTCCTGTTTACTCAGATTGAAAAATTGCACCCACAATAATCTTGTTCCGATCAGTTGAACAGGAAATGCAAATAATTGAAAGGGTTGGTCGGATCAGCGGACCTTGCTGTTGGTTGTAAGTACAATTTCTCCGAACATTTCTTGTTTCGCTTGGCAAATTGGGCATTTGTAGGGTGGCTCTTCTCGGAAGGTTACGTATCCACAGACTTTGCAATAGTAGAACTTTCGGTTGGTATCCCTTGCTTCAGTTGTTGCCGCAGTATCTTTGGGTTGCTCGGGAGTTTTCCCCATGGCTCGATCGACTTTTTCTTGAGGGCGTCTTTCGGGAATGGGTTCCATTGGTTGCTTCCCCTCGAAGACCTCTTTATCGACATACAGTGAACAGAAACATTGCCCAAATTCTTCTACATCTGGATCACGATATTCACAAGGACAGATAATATCTCGGTCCCATTCGAATTTTCCTGAGGAAAGTCGGCAAGGACAGGAGCCATATCCATAACGCTCTTCGTTTTCCGTTAAGCCTTCAAGGAGATTTTGGAGAAATTCGGGGTTTGGATTAAGGAAATAGCCATGTGCTTTCGCGTCCGCCTCCGCTTTTCGCTTCACTTTTTCAATAGTGGTCATATTTCTAACTCCTTACTAATCTGGTCTTTCTTGAAACCCGTAATCACGGTTTTATCATCAATTATAATCGTGGGAAAAGCAATTCGCGCTCCATGCTTCTTAATATCTTTGTTAACGATTTCTTTATCGGGGTGGTCGAGTTTATCAACATCGACGTATTCGTACTCAATGCTGTTATCATTGAGAAAGGCTTTAGTCATTTTACACCAGCCACAAGTACTCAAAGCGTAGAGCAGAACATGGTGCTGTTTTCTGTCGCCTCGGACTTTTTCACGTTTCATGATAGATTGTCCCTCGGCACCCCCTAATTGTCTGCCTTTAAAAGGGTTATCAACTTACCTGACAGCGTCTTGGATGCCTGTCGGTAATCTACTCGTATTCTCGATAAATTGAAAAATAGTAGAGCTGCATACTCCACGTGTTTGCTAGACTGTCTTGGAGTGCATGGATATGAGATTTGAGCATATTATTTCACCGGGGACTGCTCACAATAGCTATTTCTTTGCAGATAAAGGTGTAGCTTTCGTTGTTGATCCACGCCGTGATGTAACTGTCTATCTTGAACTCGCGAATGAAGAGTGTACAGATATTCTCTATATCTTTGAAACCCATCGGAACGAGGACTATGTTATCGGCTCCCTAGAATTGCAGAATCTAACAGGGGCAGAAATTGCGCACAGTCGAAAAACCCAGTTCAAATACGGCGAACATAACGTGAAAGACGGGGACACTTTCGATATTGGCCGGTTCCGCGTTGAAGCCCTATATACTCCAGGTCATACTAACGATTCTGTTTGCTATTCCGTAACGGATACAGGAAACGGCTCTCGTCCCTTCATGGTGTTCACTGGTGACACGCTCTTCGTGGGCGATATCGGGAGGACTGATCTTCCGGGACTGGATATTTGGGAGAAAATGACTGAGAAACAGTATCATAGTTTGCACGAAAAGCTTCTGCCTCTTGGCGATGATGTTTTAGTATATCCTGCTCACGGGGCGGGATCAATTTGTGGGCATAAGCTTAGTGATCGGAATTTCAGCACCATTGGCTATGAACGGCATCACAATCCCGTATTGCAGCTAGAGAAAGAAGCGTTCATCGAATATGTCTTGGGTATCAAATTACGACGTCCACCCTATTTCCGGAAGATGGAAGAGTATAATTTAGATGGGCCTCCTTTGCTTCGTGATGCAATGGTTCCACAAGCTTTGAAGGTCTCCGAATTTGAGAAAGCAATGGAAGCATCTAATACCATCGTAGTGGATACGCGTAATCCCGATGCTTTTGCAGCGTCTCATCTACCAGGATCTTTGAATATTTGGCTTAGTGGATTATCCTTCTATCCCGGATGGACTTTAACCTATGACCAAGAGATACTCCTCGTATTAGAACGAACAGAGGATATTGAAACAGCTAAACCCTATCTCTGGCGAATTGGCTATGACAACATTGTGGGTTATTTATGTCCAGGAATTCATGTCTGGAGGACGCAAGGTAAACCTACCGATCAAATTGGTGCTATCAAAGCGACTCAGTTAAAAGAGCGACTTGAGAAGAAAGAATTGCGACTCCTTGACGTTCGCACAACAGCAGAATGCGAAGCTGGCTTCGTCGAAGATTCAACATATGTCTATGTAGGTGAACTAACTCAACATCTAGACAAGATTCCACGTGATAAACCACTTGCAACAACTTGTGCTTCTGGATTGCGTGGAAGCCTAGCCGCTAGTATTCTTCGCAGACACGGATTCACTGATGTCAGCAATGTATTGGGCGGTCTCAAGGCGTGGGAGGCTCTTGGTTATCCGCTATCGCCAGAGTGTCCCGCAGAATTCTAAAGAAGTAATGGATTTGGTGCCCTCTCATTTCACGGAATGAAATATCCCCAGAAAAACGCGAGAACAGCTACGGCAATAGTGACGAGGAGAATCACAGGTAATGCCTTGCGCATTACTTGTCCTTCCATTCCCTTTGCATCAATAACTGCAGCAGCATTCTGTAATTTTGCAGGAGAAAGTACACTCGCTAATCCACCGCCAATACCTGAGCTTGCTCCAACGATAAGGGGTTGGGCACCAATTGTTGAGGATGTGAGCTGATGGTAGGGTTGGAACATGACTATCGTGGACGTTTCACTCCCACTAACGAATCCGCCAAGCAGACCTAGAAATGCCGCGGTGAGAGGATAAAATGGGCCAAAGGAAGCCGCAGTTACTGCTGAGAGGACATATATCATGTTCCATTCAGGAATGTAATCAGATGCACGAAGCCAGGATCCATCAGAGGCGATAACGCTTCCAGAATAAATTAGGATATAGGCTAGTGCAAAGAAAATGGCTGCGGAAACAAAGGGTCGCCATGCTCGACGAATCCAGGTCACCATCGTGTCTTGGATGTCTGTTTTGAATTTAGGGATTTTTTGTTGAGAACGGGCTATAAATGCATCAATGATGATTGCTAGCAGTGTCGCAATCAGCACCCAGAAGTATGCATTCCATAGAAAGCGAGTGCTGATGGTTATGATTCCAATAGTGACGGGAAAAGTGAGAACGTTGAAAAACAGATCATAGATTGGTGGGACAAGGTTGATGAGAAAGCAGAAGAAAATGAGAATAAGCCATGGACTCATCGCCTGGAGGAGTCCCATGGATTCTATGACAGGTTGATCTTCCTCGGTGAGGACGCTCTTATCTATAAGGGCGAGGCCTCGAAGCTTAGAATAAGCAAGCATCGCAGCGATAACAGCGAGACCAGCGAACACATTGGTCAAGGTAGTGAAGCCAATCCAGAAGAGGTTGCAGAAATAACACACTAACCCCGCAATAATGCCGGTTGCGATGGCTAATCCCAAAGCTTCCTTATTAAAAAATAATTTTCGTCCCCCGGCAAGCCAAAGCATAGCGAGTGCAATGCCAGTGGCAACAACGGGCATGTAAAGGGAAAAGATATGACCGGACATGAAGAGGGGCTCGATACCGGGATAACGTGTAGCCCAATAGGTGGAGTCTACGCCTGTAACAACATCAGAGAACACTAAAACAGGGATACCGAGGAGCGCATAGGTAGTCAATGGGTCATAACCTATTGATGGTAACATGACAGCGACCAATGGAGAGAAGCCCATTGCTAGCATAACTGGTGGCAGCATACTGACCGGGGTGGCTCCTAAACCCACGAGAAAAAGGCCTAAACCAACATTGATGAGCATGATTTGAATGGCTCTGTTACCAGATCCTAATGTTTTAAAAAAAACTGTGATTCGAGCTAGGGCACCGGTTCGGACCATATAGGTAATCATTAGAATAGAAGTGATGACCATTAACGAAATGGGAAATGAAGCAATAATTCCTGCTACGCTAGCCAGGATAGCCAGAATAGGATTTGTTCCAAAACATAGAATTGCGATACAAAATCCAAGGAAAAATGCAGCTACTCCCACCT
This sequence comes from Promethearchaeota archaeon, assembly GCA_048939245.1. GTDB lineage: Archaea > Asgardarchaeota > Hermodarchaeia > Hermodarchaeales > Hermodarchaeaceae > Hermodarchaeum. The sequence continues at coordinate 8,082 of JBHLPR010000063.1, forward strand.
TATCCGCAGACCAGCGGCGAAATATCAAAAGATAAAGTGCTATAATAATCGGAAGGAGAATAAGCACCGTTCCAAGCAACGGATTTGCTGCAACAAACAACGTAAGTGGAAGTACCATCGCTATCAACTCAAGGGTCTAAGAAAGTAGGTCACCTTCGCGTTCTTTTTCCCTATATAAATAACACCTGTTTTCCGCTTATCAGTGGACATGGCAGAAACAATATGCCTATATAAAGAAGTTTGGAGTGTAGCCTTAATTACGTGATAACCATGTCTCAACAACCACAATGGCTGCGAATTTTCGATATTATACTTGGACTGATCACAATTGTCTTCGGTGCTTTGTTATTCATTGTCCCCTCGTTCACGGTTGTCTATGGAATCGGCTTTGTCTTGGGGCTTGGGCTAATAATCCTCGGAATCTGGCAAATAATGAAAATCATCCTGGCAAAGGATGTCGAGATGAATTCTCGAATTATCAGCTTGTTCATTGGTCTACTTATGTTAATCTTTGGTATGATATTCATTGTTTCGCGAACTTTCTTCCCCACTCTCGTGGTGTTTATCCTATCAGGTGCTGTGTTGATTATTGGACTCTTCCTCCTAGTCCAAGGAACGATGGGTAGAACAATGGAGCTGTGGATACGAATCCTCTATCTCATCTTTGGTGTTGTTGCTATCGGTATAGCGATTCCAGCGTTTATCTTTCCTACAACATGGGGTTTAGATTTGGTCTCTATTGCTGTCTCAATTGCGATAATCTTCTTTGGAACCCTAAGACTATTAGTAGGCATTAAAGGAGACTACACCTAGTTAGTTATGTAAAATAAGAATCTAATCTCATTAAAGGTGTGAACCTGATTGAGTCATTTTCCTCCTTTGTTCGGTTAGCTCCTGTCGATAGCAAAACCGTAACTTTTGGCTTCCACAAAGAACAAAAGGATAAGACGCACAATCACAATGATTTATACTCATGCTGGAGGCGTGTTCTGATTGGCAGAGAAGTTCGATGTCATCGTCGTAGGTGCAGGAATCCTTGGAGTCGCAACAGCTTATTACCTTCAAAAAAATAGCCCCGACAATACTATACTTCTGGTCGATACCTTGCCAGATGCTGGACAGGCTAACACCGCAATGAGTGCCGCGGCTATAAGGAATATGTTCTCTTCTTCGACGAACCAATTGTTGACAGACACCAGCATCGCCTTTTTCAGGCACATTCAGGAAGACCTCAAGTTTGATTTAAGCCTCCACTTTTGTGGCTATCTTTGGCTTCTCAGTAATCAGCAGTACAATGAGCCCACAGTCCAAGCTTGGATGCAACGGATGGAAGCAAATAACATCACCTACCAGGCAATCGAAAAACCTGAACTCAAAAAGCTTCTTCCAGGGCTCATTACCGACTTTCCCAACGACGAAGAAGCACAACTAATGAATCTAAATCCTGTTGACTATGCCCTTTTTGGAGCAGAATGTGGGGTTCTTGATCCAAGTCTCCTTGTCCAATTCTATAAAGACGAATTCCTTAAACTCACGAAAGTGAAACCTCGCTTCAATCTCAGGGTTGAAAGCCTATTATTAGAAGCACAACCACCTCTCGGACTTCCTGGTGAACCCTTTGTATGGCAAAATAAGCAGGTTACTGGAATTCGTTCATCCCAGGGCACTATCAATGCTGATCAAGTTGTGCTAGCGGTTGGACCTTGGACCAATGCCTTACTTGATCCCGTCGGTATCCCAAGTTATGTAAAGGCGAAAAAACGCCAACTCTTCATCGTAGCCACAAGTGATCATCCCAAACTCGAAGAACTTCTTTTTACCAAGAACTTCAGCGAGGCAGGCTTCATTCCATTCACCATACTGCCTTCAGGGGGCGTCTATTTACGAGGTGTCCCTGAAGAGAAATCCTTCTGGGTAGGCTGTGCTGACAAAGTCGGACGAGCTTATGCCTATAAAATGGAAGATGAGGATTACAACGCAGAACGCACCTACTATGAACAAAGTATCTACCCAGTACTTAGCAAATATTTTCCGGCTTTTGCCAACCACCGCCCCACCAATATGTGGGCTGGCGCCTATACATATTCAGTTGATGCGATTCCATTAGTCTACGAACATTCGGGTGTTATTGTAGTCACGGGAGCCAGTGGGTCCGGAATCATGAAAGCAGACGCAATTGCCCGAATGGCTGATGCTCTTTATCGTGGCGAAGCCAATGCCGAATTATATGGAGGGCGAACCATCCCGGCTACCTCACTAGGTCTAACCCACCGAAAGGTAGAAAGAGAAAACGTTCTAATCTAGTCCTAACTAAAAACCCTGGCTTGTCGGTGAATTGATGCAAGAACTATATCTCATACGACATGGCGAATCTGAACACCTAGTCAAAGGATTGACGGGTGGTTGGACCAATACTTCCCTCACGGATTTGGGTCGAGAACAAGCCATCCTCACAGGTCAACGACTAAAGGATTTGATTCAGGATTCTTCATTAGGCTTTTTTTCAAGCGATTTGGAACGTGCAAGTCAGACAGCACAAATAATTGGGTCTATCCTTGAAATTGTCCCGATTTTAGACGAAGCCCTACGTGATTTGAATTGGGGGGTGGTAACTGGTATGCCCCTCAAAGAAGCTCGTGAGTTCGAGCTGGAAAAAACTGAACCGCTCTTCGAATGGATTCCATTTCCTGAAGCCGAGAATTGGCGAATGCTTCATGAGCGGATAGCGCCGTTCCTAGAACAGATTGACAAAAAAGAATATGATACAGTTCTAATTGTAAGCCATGGAAATCCAATTGAAGAATGCATCTACTGGTGGCTTGATTTTTCACTCGAAATGCGTAGGGAAATCTCTTTTGATATTGCCCAATGCAGTATTACACATCTCCGAGTCAATGACTGGGGACAAAAGACAATCGGTTTCCTCAATCGCATTGAGCATCTTCATTCCCTCTCTTCATAAATTGACCTAGATTTGCAATTACGCTTGGTAGCCTTTCTGTTGTTGTGCGTTACCGCAATCTTTTTAGGAATCACCTCGGCTTTGACCTTCTATCCTCATTGAGGGTGACAGATTGTGCGTCGCCAAACCTTAGGACTCTCACTATTCATCGTCTTACTAACCTTAACACTACTTCCACCGCTGTTTGGATATTCACAAACAGCTCCCTTTTTAATTAATCCAAGCCCTGTGACACCGGGGCCCTTTGATCTAAATGCAACAACACCATTCGTTGCCAATGATGATTGGACTCCCGCAACTCCTTACGGCAATACCTCATTATTGGATGTTATCGTATCACTTGTCAATGCATCGGACATCGGCGAATGTAAAGCTGGCGACCTCACTGTGCATACCTTTAGTGTTCTCTTCGCAAATAATGATTCGGAAGTCTTCAAAGATAACCTCGAGTATATTCCAAGCACTGGATGGGCTGTCATAAATTATAATCTCCTACAATGGAACCTCACAACAGAAAGCTATAAGGTACGGTGCTTTTTCGAACGAGATACCGGAATAGAAATCTGGAACACAACAACTGAAGATTCAGACACATTCTACTACAATCCCCGCTTAACAATAGCCGAACCTGAATACACCTATATCGCAGATACCTCTGATACAATTGACATAACCGTTGATCGTATCGCGAGTACCATCTGGGGAATCATAACAACTGCTAATACAACCATTGTCTTCCAAAATGCTTCCGGAACTGAAACGGAGGTATTCTACAATGAACTCCAATATAATTTAACCTCCACTAAGTGGGAAGTGGATGAGTTAAACATCTCCATTCTCGTTCCTGGTCAATCCTATAAGATAAAAGTTCAAGCCAATTATTCTCTGGTTCAACCCTTCCAGGATGGAAATAGTCCTAACACTGATGCTTTCACTTTTAAAGGACCTTATCTGAGAGTCTCTCGACCCCATATCATCTATATCGGACGAACTGTCCAGAACCTGAATATCACAATTGACTGGGTATGGCACTCAGTATTTGGTTATCTCGATAATACCGAGGTAACAGTTTCTAACTTCAGCATCTACCTTTCCACTGGCGTCGGAAGCGCACTAATCAATGGAACCCTGACTTGGAATAGCAGCGGGGCTAATTGGTATTTTGCACCTCTCAACATTAGCTATTATGTTGAACAAGGGCTACTCACGGTCGGAGAATATTATAATGTGAGTGCCTTCTTCGTTGCTCCATCGATGAGTGGACGTCCCTCCGTTCAAAACCTAAGTCCCTTCTCTATGTCATTCATTATTGACTATGATCCCCCGAGTATCGATTTTACCTCCATAAATCCTACTTCGCCCAAAGATTACGAATGGGTGGTAGTAACCGGGCAAATTAGTGACGACGCACAAATTGACACTGTTCTATTAAGCTACTATAATGGCACTCAGTGGACCAATGTGACTATGTTTGGGATACCAGGAAAGCAAGCCAACTTCACCGCGTCGATTCCACCCTTTCCAGAACGTGAAATCGTTGAATACAAGATTTATGCAAACGACACGCAAAATGCTTGGACTAATAGCACTGTCCAGTACACGGTTGCTGATACGCTTCCAGTAATTTCTTTCATTAGCCAGCTACCAATTAATCCAAGGGATACAGATTCCGTAACCATTAATGCAACCGTTACAGATGGTACGGGCGTTCAATCCGTAGTTCTGAAGTATACCTTCGATGGCATCTCCTGGATCTCATTATCAATGGAACATATTGGAGCTGATGTATACCAGGCAATCATCCCCCAATATCCTCAATTAATGTTAGACTATGATTTCAGATCCGTAGTCTTTCTTATTGAAGCTACCGATGTATACGACAACATCAGGGAATCAGCCAATCTTGCCTATCAGGTCCAGGGAACCTTGATTTCAGTGGATCC
>JBHLPR010000064.1:0-12769 GCA_048939245.1 Promethearchaeota archaeon
TGCTGGGTGGCGCGGTCATAGAAGCTGGGTCACACCCGGTCTCGTCAGATCCCGGAAGTTAAGCCGGTTTCGTCGCCCTGAGTACTGATATCCGAGAGGTGTCGGGAAAAGTGTGAACTGCGCCACTTCTTTTCCTTTTATTAAATTGAGTGGTAAGGGTTGACTATAAGCAAAGGTTTTTATTTTGCGTTGAAACCGTTCCGACACTAGCCTGTACTATGTGACGCAAGATGTTGCAATTCATTGATTTCAATTGGGTTTTCCAGATTATTTTTCTGGTCTTTTTCATGTTCATCTACCTGTACGGAACTCGGTTACAGTCGTATATTTGGCAAAGACAAGCAGAAGCGGGTCTGAAGCAACTTGAAGTGTTGGCTACACAGGGTAAGAAAATCGCCTCTAAAGCTTTGAAGGATTTGAAAATCGATGAAAAAACCACGAAATCGACCTTGGACAAATTTTTGGAATTTTTTGTTATCGAACCTGTGAATCTGGATCCAGCTGGTGTATTACACCGATTAGAACACGTTCTTGATGTGCGTACTAAACGGTATGAGGATCATATCGCAAAGATTGCACCAAAAGCATCTCCTGAAAAACAGGCAAACGCGGAAGCGGTTCTTTCGGGCGCGCAAGCGTTGAATTATGTCTTTCGTGTTGTGCGTCATTTCTATCTTTTAGGCAAAAAGACTAAGAGTATATATTACACGATGCAGCTGCAAATGCAGCTTCCAATGATTATTCAAATGGCTAAAGCCTATTTTGATGCAACTCGGGCTTTTGCTGATGGAAAGCCCATTGGTGATGGAATGGGTCCCTTAGCTGTCGCCCATTTTGCACGCGAAATCAAGGCCAACGACCCCGAAGATATCGCCGAGCATACAATTGCGTTTTCTGGTGAATTCGAGGGACGTACTTTATGGTTTGTCCGTGCCAAAGGATATGGTAGCCAAGTCGGAAAACCTGGCGAGGGTATTAAGCGTATTGTTGAAAAGAAAAAAGGCAAAATTGCTCGAATAATCACAGTGGATGCGGGTCTAAAACTCGAAGGGGAAGATACAGGCCATGTAATTGAGGGAGTCGGAGCCGCGATTGGAGATCCTGGACCAGAAAAATTCAAGATGGAAGATTCGGGCGTGAAGTATGAAATCCCCATTGATGCCATAGTGATTAAGGAATCGTTGGAGGACGCATTGGCACCGATGAAAAAATCTCTGGTAGATGCTGTTCCTAAAGTCGTAGAAAAAATGAAAGAATATGTCCTCGATTTCACAGAGAAAGGAGACTCGGTGATTATCGCAGGTATCGGCAATACCATTGGCATCGGGTGATCGGTGCGTACTGTTCGAATCTTGGGTTGTGCTAAAGCTTTTTCAGCTATATGTTAGAGCAAGAGTGAGGATTAGGTCTTGTCTGAAGCTCCGTATGAATGGGCGGCCATTGGTGGAACCTTCGATCAACTCCATAAGGGACACAAAACGCTTTTGCGCAGGGCATTTGAGCTGGGTAAAAATGTACTAATTGGACTTACAACTCAAGACATGGTAACACACAAGCCTGATTGGAAGAGCATCGCGAGTTTTGACGACCGCAAACAGGAGCTAGAAAGATGGCTAACAGCGGAAGGCTATGATGACCGGTATATCATTCGACCACTCCACAACAAATACGGACCAGCCATTACCATGCCTGAACTTGAACTGATTGTCGTAAGTGAAGATACATGTCCTGTCGCGAAAGAAATCAATGAAATTCGTCGCGAACACAAGCTGCCCCTTCTGCATATAGCTGTACTGACCATGGTCAAAGCAGAAGATCAAATCTCAATCTCCTCAACTCGCATACGGGCTGGGCAAATCGACCGTGATGGTCGAATCATTTACCATGGCGTTCCAAGCTAATAGTGGAAGCGTTTATGAGGCGCCGTTGTTGTTTTGATGTTAGCAATGAAAGGATATTCGCCATTATCGAGGACGAATCCGAGGAATTCCTTCTGATGAGGATTCGTGCAAAATTATGGCAACACTGGAGCAGCGTTGAGGGTAATGCGGCATGTGACAGGCTCCCGCAAGATCTATGACGTGGTGTCAAGAGGTGACTGTGGGGGCAACCCACGATGTCCACACTTCAACGCGGGGTCGCAAGATGCTCAACATGCCCGGCATATTAAGAGAGGACCTGTCGGAGGAATCAAGGCGTTCTGCCCACCGGTGATGATGGGGCGTTAGTGTATCGGTCAGCAGAGCAGGAGCGACCCATCACTTCTTCAACCCACCAACTTTCAGGTGAAAATAATACCCCGTCGTCACCGCAAAACATATCATCAGTTCCTTCAATCCGCGTTGGGTGAGCAGATTCCTGCAGAGCTCTTACCTCGCCGAATTCGAATATTAGGGCATGTAGCGATTCTATGGCTAGACCCCAAAATTGTAGATTATAAAGAACAGATTGGAGAAATTACACTGGAGTATAGTCCGAAAATTCAGTCAGTGCTCCGGCGGACGGAAGCAATTGCTGGACCGTTTCGACAGCCGGGAGTAGAATTAATTGCGGGTTCACCGGAAACGGAGACGGTGTTCAAGGAGAACCAAGTGATTTTCTGTCTAGATCCAATGAAAGTAATGTTTTCGGTTGGTAACAAAGCCGAACGGCTTCGGATGAGTAAACTCGGCACGAAGGAATTTGTAGTTGATATGTTCGCCGGTATTGGACAATTATCACTCCCAATGGCTGTTCATGCAAAACCGGCAATTATCCATGCCATTGAATGGAACCCGGATGCATTTTATTATCTGAAAAGAAATATCGAGGCCAATAAGGTCTCTGAGATTCTAAAGCCCCATTTGGGGGATACTCAACTGATTACGCCTCAACTGGGTCAACGGAAGGCAGATCGCGTTATCATGGGTTTAATTCAAGGTACTGACTTGTATCTAAGAGAGGGAATAGAGTGTGTCCGTCCTGGCGGTATGATGCATATTCATGAAATTGGTCCTAAAGGAGACATGGAGACTGAGCTCTTACACAAATTGGCGACAATGGGCTCATCGATGAAGCGGAATATCGAGTTAGTGGATAGTCGACTTGTGAAAACGTACAATCCAAGATACAATCACTTTGTCCTTGATGTTCAAGTAAATGGTTCTTAGATCAAGTTGTTACCGTGTTATTTGGAACTCGGCAATTTCTTGGTAAATCTTATTTGCCTCAGGATTTTTCTCAAAGTATTCCCGTATGGGTTCAAGAAAATCACACAAGGCGTTAGTTGCAGCTTCTTTTAAGTCCAATGGGTGGATACCCCCAGCCGAATAAAGGGACTCAAGTTCATCAGCACTGGTGATACTTAAGGAACCACCATACTTTTCTGCCCGGTCTATGTGGAGCGTGTAATCTTCTTTGGCAAAGAGAATATTGCGAATATAAGCAAGAATGGGATTGTTTTCAACATCACCCGCAGGACAGTATGCGTTTTTGATTTTGCGTTTAATCTCCCGTGGGGAATCATGAATAAATATTGCATCGCCAGGTTTTGATTTGGACATCTTAATGTCAATAGCAAGATCTTGTGCGGAAAATTCTGTTGCGACATCCATACGGGATGTTCCCGTGAGACCAGGAAGAAGTGGCATATGGATGCCAATTGGTTTCCATCCCAGTTTCATCTTGTCAGCTACTTCACGGGCTAGAACGTGTGCTCGACGTTGATCCATTCCTGATAGACAGATTTCGTATTTCTGATCGATAATATCTGTGACTTGTAAAAGGGGATAAATGAGCTTAGAAAAGTCGATTGCCGCTTCTTCTTCTGTGCGACCCATTATATCCGTTGATCGTCGAACTCGTGCGAGGGTGAGATTTTTTGCAACACGCAGTATTTTCTCCCAGTATTCTAATCGTCGCATTAAATCCTCAGCAGATATGATATGGACCTTGGTGGTATCTACTTTTAGAGCCACGAAACAGTGACGAAGATATTCGGCACATTGGCGAATTTTTTCTATGTTGCCTCCAAATTTGTCGTTAACTTGGGCATGCCAGGTAGCGAGAAGAATTTCCATTCGAACACCTAAATCAACGAGCTGATTGAGCTTCATTACCCAACCAATCCAACCAATATGGAAAAGACCACTTGGCTCTACACCTATGTAACCTCGAGGTTTTTCTTGCCGAGTGAAAATCTTCGTCAAATCTTCAATAGTGAGTACTTCTTGAGTATGCTGAACAATTTTTTCGACACTCGGGGAAAGACTATTCACTGGTAACACATCTTTGTCTTTCGGGCATGTTCTGAGTGATATAAAAGTACACCGATATTCGTTACCAGTTAAAAGAGAGTTATTAGGAAATGACCGACTGGTATTTCAACTGATGTGTTAGGCGAATTCTATGTCCCCACAACGGAAAGCTACGCAATCGAAACAAGAGAGATTAATCGAACGCTTTGAAAAGGGACTTCAGCTATTACGTGATATCTCTAATGATGACGTACCAATAGTGGTGGAAGGGATTAAGGATATTACTGCATTGCGTGGATTAGGATTAACTGGACCAATTCATGCATTAGCAGGACACAATATCGTGAGTTTAGCTGACGAATTAGCTGATTCGCGTCGCTTGCTCATTTTGTTTGATTTTGATAGACGAGGGGGGCAGCTTACTCGCCATTTGATTAAGCAGCTCGAAGGCCGAGGAGTGAGCGTTCTTCATAAAGAACGCCATCAGTTAAGGCGGGCGTTTTGCTGGCGTGTCCGAGTGATAGAAGGTTTGAAACGAATTAATAAATCTCCGAAAGGCGCAAGATTTTAATGCGGTTTCTTCGTGTGGTCATCTACATCACTCTTACCATATTACCTAATCATAATCACAGATCTTACGGAAATTGCGTGTTCAATATCACACGCCCACACCAAAATATTACTAATCACTCTTACTAGGTGACGATTATGGGAGCAAATGCAGAAAGTACTGGAACTACTAAATATTGTATTCGTGGAAAAATCGAAATTGATGGAATAGTTGAAACCCCTGATGTGGTTGGTGCTCTCTTTGGCCAAACTGAGGGCCTACACTTCATGTCAATGATATGAAGGGGTAATCGGTGAAGATTTGGATCTAAGAGAGTTACAGCAATCAGGGCGAATTGGTCGAATAAAAGTTGAGCTGCACTCTGAAGGTGGAAAATCCCAGGGTACGATCACAATTCCTTGTAGCCTTGATAGAACCGAAACGGCAATTCTTGCAGCAGCAATGGAAACCGTCGATCGGGTGGGACCTTGTGCTGCAAAAATCACACTAGAAAAATTGGAAGATGTCCGAGAAGAAAAGCGGAAACAAATCATTGATCGTGCAGTCCATTTATTACGAGATTGGGAAGGAGAAATCTCACCTGATTCGCAAGAAATGACTGATACAGTTCTCCGTGGAGCCCGTACAGCTGAGATAATTAAGCTTGGGAAAGAAAAACTTCCCGCAGGTCCAGAAATCAAGCAAGCTAAGACCATTATAATTGTTGAGGGAAGAGCTGATGTGTTAGCCCTTCTGCGATCTGGTGTTAAGAACGCGGTTGCAGTTGAGGGAACTTCAATCCCTAAGTCTATTTCAAATATTGCCAAGGATAAAACAGTGATTGCGTTTTTAGATGGAGATCGGGGTGGAGATCTTATTCTGAAAGAACTTTCCCAGGTTATCGACGTTGATTATATTGCACGAGCACCAACGGGGAGAGAAGTCGAAGAATTAACACATAAAGAAGTAACAAAGGCGCTGCGGAACAAAGTTCCAGCTGAGCAAGTCATAGGAAAAGCCAAACGCCGGACCCCAACTAAAACTCCTGAAAAAACAAAAGCCAAGAAACGTAGTCGCCGGACCCCAACTAAGAAAACGAAGGAAAAACAGCGCACTGAGACCACTACAACTCGAAGAAAACCGGTTGAAAAACCAGAACCCAAACCTAAGGATTTGGGTATCCCGAAAACTGTTCTTAGCTCGGCTGAAAAAATACAGCAAACTATGATGGCAATTATCATGGATAGCAAATATAAAGAGCTCAAAGAGACACATGTCGGTGAATTAGCGAACGACTTGCAGGAACTTAAGGAGGCTAATGTGCTCATACTTGATGGAGTTGTGACACAGCGACTAATCGATATTGCTGAAGAACGCGGTGTCGACTTAATAATTGGAGTGCGGGTTGGAAATATTGTCAAGAAACCAGCTAAAATGCGTATTCACACATTCGATGAATTGTAAATGTGGAGAAAGCCTGTCAAGTCAGCAATGCTTAAATATCGAACCCCCGCATTTTCGCTTCACCCTTATCAACAAAGCGAGCGTGTAGTTGTGGCTGAAACTAACACCAAGCTCATTCGAATCTTACAATTTGTTGGAGTCTTATTCATATTTGCAGCTGGATTCCTCATCATTACAAATCTAGTGATAGAATCGGTTCCATGGGACCAAGCGTCAGCAATTCTTTTACTTTCTTATTTACTAATTTGTGGGCTCTGCTTTGGAATGACCGGATTAATGAGTGAGAACCCGGAACGGACCCCGAAGTTATTAGCTGAATGGATTATTGTTGTTGCAGCGATTCTTATTTGGGTTGTAGGAGTGTATTCTTTACTTCCTTGAGGGATTTCCTTGTCTGAATCGGCCGGAATAATTGCAGGTGTTCGTCCAACACGGATGGAATTGCTAACCCTCAAAGAGCGGCGTGAACTTGCCGCTCGTGGCTATGAACTACTCCGTGAAAAGCAAGACGCCTTAGTTCGTGAATTCTTTACGATTCTATCGGAAGCAAAAAAACATCGAGAGGATATGGAAACCACCCTCAAAGTAGCATTTACTTCCTTAATGAATGCGAAATTAGTTGAGGGAGGGGCAAAACTTGAGGAATTGGCGTTGGGAGCTAAAAGCCCTCTAGATTTTGAGGTAGAAACACGAAATACCATGGGAGTGTCAGTTCCGATTTTTAGAATCACTGAACAAGAAGAAGTTGTGCAGTTGCACTATAGTCTTGCTGGAACATCGGCTACTGTTGATAAAGCCGCACAAAAAGTTAGATTAGCCCTTGACAAAGTTGTTCGATTGGCTGAAATTGAGGCAACAGTGAAGAGACTAGCAGCTGAGATTGAAAAGACCAAACGACGAGTGAATGCACTTAACTACGTCGTTCTTCCTCGGATTAATAATACAATCCGATATATCGAGCTCATGCTAGAAGAACAGGAAAGAGAAGATCTCTTCCGAATGAAACGCGTAAAAGCAATGTTAGAGCGAAAGGAAGAGAAATAACGCAAACTATTTTTCTGTCAACACTATTATGGCTTTAGCCAGATTGCCGTCAGCACTGCGTAAAGCCTCGCGTGCCTCGTCTTCTGATACATTGGCTTGGCTAGCAACCAGTTGGACATCTTCATCAGTGAATGTTTGAACAGGTGTAGGAGCAGAGACTTCTTCAGATTCTGTTGATACCGTAAGACCTCTTTCCTCAGACTTACCCACTACTTGGTAGATATCGTCTCCTTGCGCCTGCATCACTAATACTTGGGCTTGAGGGATAACTAATTCCTTATCTGGAAATCGAATGAGAACTTCAGTTACGTCTTCAAGTTGTTGGAAGTCAACGCCCATTCGACGCATTTGACGCTCCATTGACCGTTTTTTTGATTTTACCTTTTTTACCTTCACCAAGATATATCCCTCTTAACAGAATCGGATAATCGGCTGAATCAATTTAGGTTTTCCGCTTTTTTATTGCATGTCGGACTTTTACTGCAACTCCACGTGTAAGGTCTAGCATCTCTTGGGGACTAAGATTGGCTTTTCCCACAGCTAGAAGAGTGTCTTTGTTATCGACCACTAAAACCTCATCACCCGCACGGAGGTCAGAATCGACCAAACTAACATGTTTTGCAAAAACACTACGTCCCTTCGCGATAAAATGTCCCACATCCTTTTGAATCATTACTCTACGTTTGGGATAGGGAAGCGATTGGTGCAAGCGTTGTCCCCCTGCAATTGTTAGAACAATCATTCCATCATGCGCGCGAATAGTTGCAAGAATTATTGAGTTTAATTTCACCCGGCGAATTCGCCCAGAACTTTTTGAAACCTCAACTGTACACTTATCAGGAAATAGGAGATGACCTATCGGTGCATTGAATTGGTAGTTAGCAATCCCTCTTAGTCGGTATAACTTTTCATTGATTTGCGATGTCGCTCGCCTCGTCTTTTAAACAACGACCTATCCATAAATGTCTGTTGTGTCGCCTCGATCACTAATGGAGCCTAAGACCTTAGTAATGGCTTTGTCAAAATCATCTTTGCAAACAACATCACGAAGTTCGCGAATTGCAAACATTCCAGCTTCGGTGCAGATGGCTTTCAAATCCGCTCCTGAGGCACCAGGAGTTTTGGTTGCGAGCATACCAATGTCTACATCAGAGCTAATATTCATGTTTCGCATGTGAATCCGAAGAATTTGGATACGTGCGTTTTTATCAGGAAACGGAAACTGGATAATGCGATCAAAGCGTCCTGGTCGAGTAAGGGCGCTATCAAGAATATCAGGACGATTTGTAGCAGCAAGTATTCTCACATCTCCTCGTGGATCGAAGCCGTCTAGCATACTTAGAAGTTGCATGAGAGTTCTTTGAACTTCCCGATCTCCGCTTGTGGCAATATCAAGACGTCGACTGGCGACAGCGTCTAATTCATCGATAAACACGATGCTTGGTGCTCGTTTACGAGCCATGTAGAAAATCTCTCTTACAATTCTTGCTCCTTCACCAATGAATTTCTGTACAAGTTCAGAGCCAATAACTCGGATAAACGTAGCTTTCGTTTCATGCGCAACGGCTCGTGCCAATAGTGTTTTCCCGGTCCCCGGAGGACCGCAAAGAAGAACGCCCTTTGGTGGTTCAATACCCACTTTTTCAAAGAGCTCCGGGTGAAGGAGTGGAAGCTCAACGGTTTCACGAATTTCTGCGATTTGTTCTTCTAGGCCACCAATATCAGCATAAGTAACATCAGGGCTTTCTTCAACATTCATGGCTTGGACAAAAGGATCAATGGAAATTGGTAAGACATCAACAACTGCAAGAGTTCGTTGGTTCAACGCCACCTTAGCCCCTGATTCAAGTTGACTACCAATTACTGATTCAGGATAATTAACAACAAACTGGGGACCTGTGCTGCTCTTCACAATTACTCTCCCATCGTCAAGAACGTCGATTACCGTAGCAGACACTAAAGGAGGTTGCCGTAATTTATTGAGTTCAGCTTGAAGAATTCTAACTTCGTTCTCCAGCCGAGTACGTTCAGCGATAATTTGATCTCTTTCAACTTCGAGTTCTCGAACCCGTTGCTCAAGCAACAGTGTACGCTCAGCTAAACTCATGTAATCATCGGTAGAGACTGTTTTTTTACGGAGATCTGTTGAATCAGTCATTGCAAGCATCCTGAGTTAAACGCGCTAAAAGCTTTTTTTATTACTCCACCGAAACTTGTAAACCTTCTGAGATAAAGTTAGAATAAAACACTTTTTTAGATAATGGCGGGTAAAAGATAGATTGGTGGCGAATACAAAAAATGCCAACTTGTGAAATTTGTGGTCGAGAATGTAAGTCCACCAAAGAAATTGCACTCGAAGGTGCACACCTCTATGCTTGTAGCCGCTGTGCAGAATTAGGTAAGCCAGTACCCCGCAGTAAGAAAGCAGGTCCCCCGTCTCCAACAAGAAGCCTCCCAGTCTCCAGACCTCGCGCCTTCTCATCAACTGGGCGGAGGCGAGGCCCATCTCGATCTCAACCTCGTGAATTGGTGCCCGTCGAGGATTTTACAAAATTAATACGAAAAGCACGAGAACAGAAAGGCTGGGCACAAAAGGACGTAGCTAACCAGCTTCATGAAAGAACGTCAGTGATAACTAAAGTCGAAAGTGGTAAGATGCCCCCTACGATTAAATTAGCTCGAAAATTGGAGCGGTTATTTAAAATCACCCTACTTGAGGAAGCAGAATCGATTGATCTTTCACCGGTTCCTTCACATAGTTCAGCGACATTAGGAGATGTAGTTCAGATTAAACGAAAGAAGCCGTCCTCTCAATAGATTGTATCAGCCATATCATTGAAGTTGATAGGTAGGAGATTCAGATGAATCCAGCAGAACAAAAAATCATTGTCTTGAAGCTGGATCATCGTCCCGAACGTGATAAACGCCTTACAACTCATGTAGGTTTAACTGCCCGGGCATTTGGGGCAACAGAGTATTGGATATCGGGGTTAAAGGATCCTAAAATTTCAGAAACTATAGAGCAGGTATCAATTCAGTGGGGAAACCAAGGTTTCACAGTGATAACCGGCATAAAATGGCGGAACCGTATTCAGCAATGGAAAGAAGAAGGAGGAGATGTCATTCACCTTACCATGTACGGAATTCATGTGGATGATGTTATATCTTCGATTCGCAGCTCAGATCGTTCAAAGCTAATTATTGTCGGAGGACCTAAGGTACCCATTGAGGTCTTTCAGCTAGCAGATTATAATGTAGCAATTGGTCATCAGCCACATAGTGAAGTGGCAGCACTTTCTCTTTTCTTGGATCGACTCTTTGAAGGGCGAATGCTCCATCGAAAATTCTCTGATGCGACTCTTGAAATTGAACCAACGGCTCACGGTAAGCGGGTCAAAGAAACAGATTAGAAATACCAGCGATTTAATTCTTGAATTTTCGTTGTTAAACAAAAAGGTCTTTATCCAATGCAAGACTAGATAATGTGTAAATCTATGTCTGGACGTGAGATGCTAATTAAGCAGGTTGTCATTGAATTCGCCGGCGAAGACGCGTTTGAAGTAGTTACACGTTTGAAAGAGGATGAAGAAACCACCGATGAGGAAATTGCTAACGAAACAGGTATGCGCCTCAATGCGGTTCGAAAAATCCTCTACAAGCTCTATGACCTTCATCTAGCCTCATATCGTCGTACCCGCGATAAACAAACCGGATGGTTTGTCTACTATTGGATATTAGAACCGGAACGCATTCATGGCCTTCTCCGTGACAAAAAGACCAAGGTGCTTGAAAAACTAAAGCAACGACTACATTATGAAACAGAAAACACCTTCTACCATTGTAGTAATAATGGATGTCCACGCCATACCTTCGAGGAAGCCATGACCAACGCCTTCAAATGCCCTCTGTGTAATAACCAACTTGTTCATGTTGACAACATACAAATTATTAACTTGCTTAAAAAACAAATTACGGTCCTTGAGCAGGAAATTGAACATAACTAAATTTTCTAAGCTAAAGGTTGGATTCAAGAAGCCTTTTTTAGGGAGAGATTGAACATCTCACGAATGATTGGGCCGATGGTCTAGCTATCTTCAAGAGGATTGACACCTCTAAGACTAGAAGGCTATGATATCGCGCTTACACCGCGATGGTCGGGGGTTCGAGTCCCTCTCGGCCCACCAAAGCTTTTATTCCTATAGGAGGTTCCCTCTCTTCTTTTAAAACCGCCCTATTATTTGAGGTAGAAGAATATGAAACAATGGTTTGCCCGATTCGTGTTGGTTGCAGGTCTATATGATCTCTTTTTAGCCATGATTTTTCTCTTTGCATCACCACTTGTCTCAGTCTTTCTTCAGTATCCACTTTCAATTCTCTCTGGAGCACTTCTTCAGATTATGGGAGTATTTTTGTTGGCTTTGGGGTTCGCATTAAGTATTGCATCGAGAAATCTCGAACACTACCTCATTATTCCAATTGCGAACACCCCAGCGTGATTAATTGCTTTGGTAATAATGATGTATTATGTGGTATTGGGACTGCCGTTTGCACTTCTGATATTAGGAATCATAGACCGGGTAATTGGGATTGTTTTTATCATCTTCATCGTTGCTTTTCCTGAGTATCAGTTTCTTTCGGTGTTCAAGCAGGTGGCATCATAACTTTATTAAATATGGCGAGTTACACAAGCAAACACTTCATGCCGAGGTATCCTAGCCTGGTAGGGAGCAGGCCTGCTAAGTCTGTGTCCATTGGACTCACGAGTTCAAATCTCGTCCTCGGCGCCATTCCTTCCCTAATTTCAATCGCCTCCTTTAGAGTTGGATAAAATGCCGTTTACTCCCTTTCATCTGGGTCCAGGTCTACTGATTGGATTGATTTTATTTCCTTACCTATTCCTACCAAGCATTCTTTTGGGGAGTATTATTGTTGACCTTGAACCGCTAGGGTTTCTTCTTCTCGGTTTGCCTGTTTTGCACCTATTCTTTCATACTTTCTTAGGAGCAACAATCGTAGCCCTTATTATGTCGATGGTTCTCTTCTTTTTAAGAGGAGTCTTCGAGAAATTAATGGCGCTCTTCTTACTTCCTCAAATAAGCTCCCCACTGAACGTGGCTATAGCAGCCCTAATTGGCGCCTATTCGCACATAATATTAGATGCCTTCTTGTATCCGGAGATGCAACCCTTTTGGCCATTATTAGGAAATCCCTTCCTGGGTCTTGTATCTTCCTCAACAATATACCTCTTCTGTGTTTTGTGCTTCATTATTGCAATTCCAATCTATCTTCTCCAGATTTGGCGAATAAAACGGCGTACTAAGTAAACGTTTTATAGCATGGTATTATGTGAGCTGATTGGACGGTGAGCCTAGGCGGGGGGCTAGAAGCCCCGCAGCACTGCTACGGGCTGGCTAAGGCTCCCCTGTACCGCAGATGCTCTATACGGCGGGCTGAATGCCGACGCTAGGCTTTCTGA
>JBHLPR010000065.1:0-12580 GCA_048939245.1 Promethearchaeota archaeon
AACAGAATAGGTCGACCTTGTTTCAAGACGCGATGTCGTCCAGGACGAGAGGCAAAGTCAATAGCTTGAGGAAAATCAATAATCCACGGTTCATTCTTAAACAGCAGGATATTATATCCCGATAGGTCCCCATGGATAATAAATGCCCGATACATTGCAAAGATGCCTTCCATGGCTTCATCAAACAGTCGTTTAGGAACTTCAATTTTTGCATCTTTAAGAAGAGGTGCAGGGGTGCCATTTTCCCCCAGAAATCGTGCCGTGAACATATTATCGATATGTCGGGCTGGTGTGGGAACTTTTACACCTGCTCGGAAAGCTCGATCTATAAGCCAAAATTCTCGGGCTGCCCAGTAACTCATGATGTCTTTCGAGAATCCGACTTTTCCTCCACCTTGTTTCTTTCGTTTTCCTTTCTTGGCATGGGGTGTCGCGTAGAGCCGATATACCTTCAGGGCAAGTGGGAAATCCTTCCAATATGCATAAAAGACGGTCGCTTCCTTGCCTGCACTGATAATCCCACTAACATCGGTAGCAAGCTGGGTGGCAATAGCTTCCGCTTGGACAGAGGACAACGTAATTTCAGGCAGATCCTCCAATCGCCCTCGTTGGTCATCCATCTTACTTATCTGACGCTGCGCGAGACTGCGCTTACTGATATAGGGTGCTGGGTCATTTGGCACGTTTTTTCAAACTCTATATTCTGTTTATGGTTCACCTCTTCCCTTACACCCTGGAACGAATACATGGAGGCAATGAATGCCTTTGTGTATCATGTCCTGAGCTAAGGGTGAGGCAGATGGTTTCCCTTAAAAAAACGGGTTTAGCTAGTGCCCATCTTCGGAGGCTGCAATTGCAACTGCTCGGAAGACAGAACATGTTTCTTGTGGTAAAATTCGTAAAACCGGCATATTGCAAAACACCTCCAATACATTGTAATCGATTACCCGCGCATTCGGTTCCCTCTTATTTAGATATTTCGATTCTCTCCAAAGATTCTGCTAGTCTCATCCGCTGGCAATCTCCTTATAAAGTATCTTCGTAGACACTAGATAATGGTGCTTCCATTGGATCGGAGTCTTATTTCCGTCCTGGCTGGTATATTCACGGTATCTCTGTTTACACTTATAGCCGGAATAACACTAATTGATATTGCCATTCGTATGTGGCTAATCCCTTTGGGGTTCATATTGGCCTGTCTCATTATCGGTGTGGTTGGTCGACTTCGAGTTCTGCACCTTCTACTTATTTCATTCTTAATCTACTTGGGGCTGATGGTGTTTCTCGCTGTCAGCTCAACCCTTAGTGGCTTGGAAGTTCCTCCTCTCTCTTTAGATGCAGTCGTGGACTCATGGTTTGCTTTTCAAAGTTTCGTTAACACAACTATTCCATTTCTTTCCATCCTTTCAATTTTCGCAGCAACACTTCAAGAGATGGCTGGAGGGTCATCCATCTTAGCCATCTTCCTAGAATTTTTCGTTGCTTATTTGTTCATTGGCATCATTGGATTAATGGTCACAGGAATAGCCGGGCACGTAACGCGTAAACCTGGTCTGTATGTGGCTACTGCCCCTGAACCAACCGCTGAACCACCTGCTTTTCCAGAACCAACCGCTGCACCGGCTGCTCCGGTCGCTTCAGCTCCCCCTGTTGCACCACAAGGTGCACCAGCACCGCCTGTTCCTCCGACTACGGAAGCACCACCAATACCCGCACCTCGCTCTATTGAGGAAGCAACCCCGCCACCTCCTCTGCCATCGAAAGGTGGATCACCTAGTGCCCAAGCAATAGCGGGATTGAAGGGCAAGGTGAAAAAACATCTGAAAGGAACTGGACAACAAGTTCCAGCAGGCCAGTCACGCTGTCCGCATTGTAATGCTACCATCATTCGTGGTTCACGATTCTGCAATGTCTGTCAAAAAGAAATCAAAGGCTAACTGTTAGATGCTTAGTTAGTTTTTTCGTCTTCAGAAATTTCATCGAAGGAATTGTAAAAATAGATAACATTTTTATAGGAGAAAAGCGTGTCGAACGCTACTCGGAACTTTAAAAACGTTTCGACACTACGCACGGGGTTACTCCTCGATTTCACACGCCATCTCTCACTCTCCCGGCGCCATGGATGCTTTTCATGAGTATTGGAGAGTTTCGTCTGGTTCGATTTCATCTTGTAGTACCTCCCCTTGAATGTTCACCTGAATATTAGGAGAGAGTGTGCCTCCGTGCATCATCAATATCATTGGTAGAAAACAAATGGCAAATCCTATTCATAATGAATCACTTGCTCACCCCCAACGTCCAAGGGAGCCCTCCGACGCCGTAATAGTCCACTGTAGCGATTGCGGAACTTCAGAGGTAATTCGTGATCCCGTTCGTGGTGAAGTTATTTGTACAGGCTGCGGGTTGGTTTTGGATTCTCATATGGTGGACCACGGACCCGAATGGCGAGCATTTACAAGCGAAGAACGTGATGCTCGAGCTCGTACCGGTGCCCCAATCGATTATACACGGCATGATAAGGGTTTGAGTACCACCATCGATTGGCGTGATCGTGATGCTAATGGTCGAAAACTTGCTCCAGGACTCCGCGCACAAATCTATCGGCTTCGAAAATGGCAAATCCGTACACGAGTCCATTCAAGTATCGACCGAAATCTTGCCCGCGCGATGAGTGAACTCGACCGTATCACCAGTCAGCTTAGTGTTCCTCGTCCCGTGAAGGAAGCATCAGCGATTTTATATCGCCGAACTGTCGAACGCCATCTCATACGAGGACGTAGCATCGAAGCCATGATTGCAGCATGTGTTTACGCGGGCTGTCGACTCCGCCAGGTCCCTCGTACGCTAGATGAGATTGCCCATCACAGCCGAATTAATCGGAAGGAACTTGGGCGCTGTTACCGGCTTCTTCTTCGCAAACTCGATATGCGTGTACCCATTTCCCAGCCCACGGACTTTGTACCCCGGTTTGCACAAGCGCTTGACCTTTCAAGCCGAGTGCAACGCCGAGCTATTGAGATTCTCGACAAGGCTAAAGCGCAGGGAATAACTGCAGGTAAGGATCCCACGGGGTTGGCTGCAGCAACCCTCTACATTGCATCAATCCAAGAAGGCGAACGACGCACGCAACGGGAAATAGCTGCGGTGGCTCGGGTCACGGAAGTTACTGTCCGGAACCGCTATAAGGAAATGGTGCGGGTTTTGAACCTCCAGGTCGAAATCTAGCGGACACCGTGGCAGTTCTTCATAGCCTCTCATCCTCTAATAGGTTGTAAGGGTTAGTGTGATAAAAAAGCGAACATTTAAATATTTGTTCAACTAGAAAATAAATGGGAACGTTTAAAAGGTTATCGATGAGCTATGCGGCGAAACCAATTCTCCCGCTCGATCTTCTAATACACCAGGTTCCATATTGAACCTCTTGGTCACCTTGAAACATCATGACATAGTACGCTGGGAACCCTATGTCTCCTAAACTTTCCTAACCATATATTAGGAGAAAAATAAACGATGGAAGAAAATTCCTCAATCCATGAAAAGCATCGGCACTTTGCAGATTCGCAAGAACACCGCACATGTCCTGAATGTGGTGAAAGAGATGTGATACGTGATGAGAGCCGAGGGGAACTAACTTGCGCAAACTGTGGATTAGTTCTAGATGTGAATAGTATTGATTCCGGTCCTGAATGGCGAGCTTTCACAACCGAGGAACGTGAAAAACGTGCACGAACGGGAAGTCCCATAAATTATGCTTTACAAGATCATGATCTCAGTACCATGATTGACTGGCGAAACCGGGATGCCGCTGGTCGTCAAATCTCCTCCAATCGACGGGCTGAAATCTATCGACTTCGAAAGTGGCAACGTCGGTCGCGGGTGCATTCTAGTATTGAACGCAATCTAGCCAGTGCCATGAGTGAATTAGATCGACTAAGTAGCCAATTGGGTGTATCACGTAACGTGAAAGAAACTGCTGCAGTGATGTATCGACGCGCTTTAGAACGTCGATTGATTCGAGGACGGAGCATTGATGCTATGATTGCGGCAGCAATGTATGCTGCCTGCCGGTTGCGTGAGGCACCTTGTACTCTAGACGAAATTGCCCATCATAGTCGTATTAACCGCAAAGAACTTGGGCGCTGTTACCGGCTTCTTCTACGCCGACTTGAGGTCCGGATGCCTGTATCACAGCCCACCAACTTCATTCCACGCTTTGCCCAGAGTCTGAATCTAAGCAGCCGGGTCCAACGGCGTGCAGTGAAAATTCTTGAGGATGCTCGAGTCAAAGGCATCACCGCAGGAAAAGATCCCACCGGGCTAGCTGCATCGGCACTCTATATTTCTGCTATTATGGAAGGCGAGCGACGCACGCAACGGGAAATTGCAGAAATTGCACGTGTCACCGAAGTCACAGTACGAAATCGTTACAAAGAACTTGTACGCGAACTCGATCTCGCAGTGGAATTTTAGTCTGTTCTGGTACAAGCTAGACTAAAATAACTGCGCAGAGAAGGAGTTGGCGGAGGCCTATCTTTTTTGTCCAAACTGGTACGTTACGAAGAACTCTCCCGCGAAGAACTCCTCACAATCGTCGACATGTATGCCAAAAACTGGCTAGCCATCGATGGAACATGGTTTCTTGCTGCTGAAAAGAAATATGATATCGGGACAGCAATAGAACTCGACACCGAATCCTGGCGTGTATTCTCTCCCATCGAAGCTAAGCGCATAATGAAAGAAATCGGAATCCCACCGAATTCCGGCCTAGACGGTCTAAAGAAAGCCTTACAGTACCGCGTCTACGCCCGATTGAATCGTCAATCATTTGAAGATATCGATGAGACGAAGTTCATTTTTCGGATGGAGAAATGTCGTGTCCAAGATGCCCGAAAACGAAAAGGACTCCCAGACTTTCCCTGCAAACCTGTAGGGTTGGTTGAATACGGAGAATTTGCTAAAACCATCGATTCCCGAATTCATACTCGTTGCTTAGGTTGTCCGCCGGATCCACATCCCGAAGATTGGTGGTGTGCCTGGGAATTTTCACTCAGCGATTGAATTTCAACTCCAATACCCACTAACCTAGCTTGAAAGTAGAACAGCTAGTTATAGGTACTTACTTGAATTATTTAATTCCAAGGCGCTTGGTGAGTTTGACGATAATGAAGATAACAAAAGCAACGATGATGAAGGTGATTAGTTCTTGAATGAATAGTGTTGGAGTGAAACCGATAAGGGTTGATTCCCATCCAACTGAGACGAAGATGAGTGACAGAATAGGTGTTATGAAACTGCTGACTAGTTGTTGAACGAGTCTGCCAAGATAGATACCCATAATGAAGGCTACAGCAAGTCCCATCACCTTGTATTGATCTAAAAAGTCTTTGAATTCTTCCCAGAGGTTTTTCTTTTCTTGTGGTGAAGGCGGTGCTGGTACTAGCGCTTCTCGGATTTGTTTCAATTCTTCTAGCATTTGTTCATTAGTTGACATCTCAATTACTCCTATGTAAATGACGTATCTTCCGCAAGCGTTTCAACTAAAAGTCTATGGGTTTTACGGAACCTGGCGGCAATTGCTAATGTTGGTGATTGGAGTAAAGATTATACGGGTAAAGGCTTCACTACTCTTCGCGCTTTATCAACAGGTTGATTTGAAATGAAGTTGTCTACACCGTTAATCCTTGTGAATCTGAAAACATATAAAGAAAGTATGGGTGAAAAAGCGGTTAAATTAGCGAAAATTGCCGAAGAGGTAAGCCGCGAAACGGGAACTTGTATCGGGCTTGTTCCTCAATACAGTGATCTTCACCGAGTAACCTCTTCTTCTGAAGTGCCGGTATTCGCCCAACACATCGATGCTGTCACGCCTGGCCGTGGAACAGGATCAATTCTCGCAGAGGCCGTTGTAGAAGCGGGAGCAATTGGAACCCTGTTGAATCACAGCGAACGACAGATAAAATTAGCAGATTTGGAGGCCTCATTGATGCGGGCAAAGGAAGTTGGACTCAAAGTTTGTATCTGTAGCAATAATCAGGCCGTAAGCGGTGCGGCTGCTGCCTTGGATCCGGATTTCATTGCAGTTGAACCTCCTGAATTAATTGGCACGGGGATACCCGTGAGTAAGACTCAGCCTAAAATCGTTACAGCTACGGTGGCTACCATTCACAAAATAAATTCCAAAGTTATTCCCTTGTGTGGTGCTGGAATATCAACGGGTGAAGATATCGCTGCGGCTCTTAAGTTGGGGACCCACGGAGTGCTTCTTGCTAGTGGTGTAACTAAGGCGAAGGATCCCAAGAAAGTCCTATTTGATATGGCAGAACATACCAAATAGATTGGGCTAGTCACGTTGTTGAGTTGATGCTGAGCGTTCCCGTTGATCAATCGCCGCAAATAATTGCAGTTTCTGTTCTCGGTGATTCTTCAAGGCGATTTCGATGTCTTGAAGAAGTGTGGTCATTTCTGTGTCACTTAGTTTGATAGTTTGCGCGTTTCCTTCGCCATCCGCGATTCGAATGAAGAAGCCGCCTTCACGAACATATCTATCCTTTTTTGTTTCGGGTATAAACCCGTCAACGGTGAGAATGGACGAGATTTTTTGTTCGAAGAAGTGGACAATTTCAGTAACTTTCGTCATGGTGAGTCACTGATGCTATTGTAGTAAGACATATTATAAAGGGCGCTCTTTTACCCAGTTCTGCGTTTTCCTTTTCTATCGGACTATTACACGAATTGACTTCGGCAGGCTTTTATGGCGTCTCCCGATTTCTCATATCCAAGAACGAGTATTAGTAAGCATTACGGAGTGAAAGAATGTGCGCTGGTTTAAACGAAAAAAGACGAATGAGGTTGAGAAAGCAACTGAACAATCCAAAGAAGCGAAGAATGCAGCCCCTCCTGCCGATATGGATTCTTTCCCTGAAAGTTCTCTCGTTTCATTGACAAATCCGGTTGAAGCATTTATTCAACAGCTCGATGGGTTTCTCACCACTCCTGAGATAAGTGCGAAAACTAAGGCATTGCAGGACACTCGGTTACAACTTATTGTGGGTGGCGACTCTCTTCTGATGAAAAAGGAAGGCGTGTTCCCAATGGGCTTATCCCTCGAACGGAGCGTCCAGGCTGATGTCTTCATTCGGATATCCGAAGAAGCAGCTGGCGTCTTGGCGATGACCACAACGCTCCCTGATTTCAAAAAAGCGTATAAGAAAATGGTCGGTGCCAAAGGTGAAGCTTCTTATGTTACCATCAAGCTCCACACCCCATTAGAAGATCTCCGAGCAAAGGGATACTTCAGTGTGGAACTCCTCCGAATTCTCATTGATGCTTAATATGCCAAAATAAGCCATTTGGTAACCGCTTGGGTCAATGCCGTGGCTTGCTCATTATTCCAAAGCTGATCAATAGCTTCATATCGACTGTTTGGAATTACAATCTCAGGCGGATCTGAAAACCGGATAATCTGAATTAATCCCATGACGGTCTTTTCTGGTCGAGTGTTCAATGTTATCGCAGTTAGATAGAGCGTTTGTTGAGGGTGTTCGATAAGATTCCAACGAGTAAGCTCTTTGTTCAAATTAGAAATCGCTATATTGGCTTTAGCGACGATAAACGCTGGAAGCTCAAGTTTATTTTCAGGAGTTTCACATACCAGCAACTTCTTCTCATCAACAATAATTCCAATCCCTGCGGCGAGAAGAGTTGACGGAGCCAATTCAATCACCTTTGATGATACAAGTATATTCTCCTACAAGAAACTCTAGGTCGAGTAGTGCCTTTTTAATCCCATGAGACCTGTGTACTATACTAGACGGCTGGTTTAATGGTGACTGAGCAATCTCCTCGTAAATCACGGACGCGACGTATCCTTGATACAATACACCTCCTCATCAGCCATCATGACCCTCCCTATATGCACCGCACCTGGTCAATCTCATTTCGTGGGCATACTCTTCATATCTGTGCCCGTTGCTCCGCGCTCCTTTTCGGAATTATCCTTGCCCTCTACATCCATCTCTTCTTTTTGTTCATCCCACTTAATCCAATCACGTTTTTAGGCGCATTCCTCCTCAGCCTCCCGGCTGTACTTGATTGGTCGACTCAAACCCTGCAGATGCGAGAAGGCCGAAATCTGATACGCGCCCTCACAGGATTTCTCCTTGGATATGCGGTTGGATTTGTCCTCTCTTCCTTCAATCTCTTTTATTATCTTCTCGTCGTTGTCCTTTATACTGGCTACACTCTTGGTCTTGGGGCTCTTACACCCCGAATTCTCCGATGGCGTGAAAATCGTCAGTCACTCCAAAAACCAAATCCTCCACGCCTTCGATTGTCCTCCACCCAGCAAAAGGACGAAAATCATGAGCGTGACGAATAGGAGAACTTTTAAGGAGCATACTTTTGGTAAGGGATTATCGCTCTCCCTGAGGGACCTATACGATGTCAAAAAGCCAGGCTAAACCGGAAACCACCAAGACCTTCATTACCATCGAAATCAAGGACATGCTCAATCACGGTGGTGAACTCGGTACAGCACTAGTCAACTTTCTCAGTGAAAAGCTCGCTAAAGATGTAACCATCAACGCCGCAGACACCGAAGTGTATATTCGCAGTGACATCGTTCAGCATCCCAGTAAAACCCATCTTCGCACCTATCTGAAACGGTTCCTCCACCTCAACGCACTCCGTGAAGACCTCAAACTCATATCTCGAAGCAAAGACCGATTTGCCATTATAGAATATGTCACCGTGGTCTATGTCGAAGATTGATTATCCTCATTTCTGCTTTCAATATCATCAACCTTCTCCTCCAACGCAAATGCTCCAAGAGCCGTAACGCTTAAGAATAAAGAACCGACAAAAATCCCGAAATAGTAAAACCGCGGAGATAGGATGTTGAGGAAACCGGAACTCCCTCCTATCCCAATATTTCCCTCCCCTCCTCCTCGCATGATTTGATGATATTTTTCCAATCCCAACATCCCTCCACTGCCCCACAGATTGCGGTATCCGCGCGCGGATTTCCAGCGACCCTCCACCCTTTATACCACACAGAAGGAGCGCTAAACCGCTAGAAACTGCAAACCTGAAGGCTTAAGACCACACAAACAACGGCTTAATCATTGCGGTGTAGCACCATGCGACACCTCAAAATCCTTGTCATTGGACCCCAAGGCGTCGGGAAAACCACACTCATCAAAAGTGCTACCAACCACGCCATCTCCACCGACGTCAACGGCTGCACTGTCTGCCTTGACTTCGGCACCCTTGAATATCGCCAATTCAAAGCCCATCTTTTCGGCAGTCCCGGCTTACAACATTTTGGGCTTGTCCGCAAAGCTCTTTCTGGTGGCACCGACGGTGTCATCCTAGTCGTGGACAGCGCCAATCCCCACACCATCGTTCAAGGTGAATGTTACCTCCGTGAAATTTTTGGGTCCAACACTCCACCGGTTGCCGTCGCTGCTAATAAACAAGACCTTCCAGGCGCTATTCTTCCAAAACAAATCGAAACCCTCCTGAAAATCCGCGCCCCGGTCTTTCCCACGATAGCCCATCGTGGTCTTGGCCTTAACGAACTTCTAGGTCAGTTTATCAGCTACCTCGGTGATATCGGAAAAGGTCTTAATGTTGCCACCCTCCTTGAAAATGCATAAAACTGACTAAATACCCGAAATTGCACAAGGCTTTTCAACAAGAATAATAATTGAAGGCGCATCACGGAGGAAATAACCATGGTCGAAGAACTCAATGACAAAACAATTGACGCATTCATCACTGAACATGAAATCGTCGTTCTTGATATCTACACTGAATGGTGTGGTCCTTGTAAAATTCAGACTCCGATTATGGAGGGTCTTGATAAGGAATTAGATAAGGATCGAGTGCGGATTGCGAAGCTTGATGCGGATCAGGCGCCAGAGACATCGATGAAGTATCAGATTCGTGCGATACCAACAGTGATTCTCTTTCAGAATGGTAAGCCGGTTAAGACGCACATTGGAGTTTGGCCCCGAGAAGAAATTAAAAAGGAACTTGCGGTAATTCTCTAGTTAGCTAGCATTAACGCACCTTATCCACAGTCTTGTTTTTCTATTTTCTTTTAATGTCCTAGGGAGTGATGTTTGGAGTTGCCCAAACTCTTAAACACGGTGATTTTCTAGTGGTGCATGATACGGTTCTTTGGGGCTGTTTGTGTGTCGGTGGATGCGGATCGTTTAATGGCTGATGTTGAGACCTTGCTAGAGGATTTTGATGAACGTGCTGGCGGGGTCGTGGCTGTTGTCCTCTTGATGAGGACGGGGTTGCCGGTGGCGGCACGAATTCGGGCGCATGTAGATGAAACTTTTCTCTCAGCGAGTTTAGCGACGCTTCTCAATGTGTCCGTGGATTTATCTGATAAGCTGTTTACCTTGACTCCAGCAAGAATTATGTTGGACACTGAGGCAGGGAGCTTGATTTTACGGGGGATAAACGAGGATATGGTGCTTGTGGCGGTGTTTAAAAAGCAACACTTGGGGGCCATTCTTTTACTGGTTGAACAGACAGCAAAAAGGCTCTCACGATTATTTCGGTCAACCTAATATGCTTTCTATCTGTGAACTTCGTTTGCACTGTTGGGTCCTAATTTAGAAGAAGAAAGTTCGTCGTTTAGGCTCTTCTTCGTCGCCCTCTTCCGTTTCATCTTCTGCAGGTTCAGGAGTTGGTGCGGGTTCTGCTTCGGGTTCAGGAGTTGGTGCGGGTTCTGCTTCGGGAGGCGCTATTGGTTCAGGAGCCGGTTCAAACTCCGGTGCTGGTTCGAAGGTTGGCGCTGGTTCGGGTGGTGGTGGAGGACTTGGCTCCGTTTCTCCAAAATCAAAGGTTGGCGCTGGTTCAGGGGCTGGCTCTGGTTCGGGTGGTTCTTCAGCTAGAAAAATCTCGGGTTCTGGCTCGGGTTCAGGCTCGGGGAATGATTCAGGTACAGCTTCGGGTTCAGGAACTGGAGGGACTGGAGGTGGTACCGCTTCAGGCTCTGGTTCGGGGCTGGGTTCAGGAATAGGCTCGGGTTCCGAAACCGGTTCGGGGCTGGGTTCCGGGGTTGGAGTGGGTTGTGCAGCTTCAACTTCTTGAAGGCCAGGAAGCATTGCTTCCACTGCAGCGTCATCCTCACCAAAAGTGACACCAAGAATTTCTTTCAAACAAGGCGCGCATTTTTGGCGAACGGCTTCAAGAGCTTCAGAAATAAAAGTCTCGATGGTGCGGTCCTCGTTAGGGTTCTTTTCTTTCCAGAAGAGGAACGTTTGTGTCATGCGCAATGCGTCACGGACGCCGTTCCAGTACATTTGACCAAATTCTTCCTGTGACATTTCGGAATTACACCTTTCCCATATAAAGGCAAACTTGATAAGTACGCTTCTCTGAGCGATAGATAACCACTCCCACATATTGCTTAAAATGTTTCGTCACTCTCCTCAGCCATCTGCACCTTTTCAGAAAGGAATAAAGTTTAGAAAAGACGCAACAGGCTTTAATAGGGTGCCATATTCCTTGTTTGATGTGGGTCTTCAATGGCGAAATCACTCCTAGAAAAAGTAATGACGATATCTTTACGTCGTGGTATTCTTTATCCCAGTGCTGAAATATATGGAGGACTTGCAGGGTTTTATGATTTCGGTCCAATCGGTGCCAGAATCCGAAATCAACTTACTCGGCTTTGGCGAACAAGATTCGTAGAAAATCGTGATTTTGTTTATGAAGTGAGTGGAAATACTATCTTGCCAAGACCGGTATTCGAAGCCTCCGGGCACTTGGAACATTTCACAGATCCATCGACTAAATGTCCCAAAGGGCACGTGACTCGGATTGATCAGTTAATTGAAGAGCGCTTGAAAATTCCTGCTGAAGGGAAATCAAACCAGGAATTGGAAGCCATTGTACGCGAACACAAGCTGCGCTGTCCAGTTTGTGGCAATCCTTTAAATGAGGTTAAAAGCTTTGGGCTGATGTTCGGTACGAATGTGGGTGGGGAACGGCGGGAAGCTTTTCTTCGCCCTGAAACTGCACAGAATATTTTTCTAGGGTTTAAACGGATTCAAACGGCAATGCGTGCAAAACTCCCCTTTGGGGTTGCCCAGATTGGGCGATCATATCGAAATGAGATTTCACCTCGCCAAAGTATTGTGCGTGTGCGTGAATTTGGACAAATGGAAATTGAGTACTTCATTGACCCCAAGCATTTAGATGCCTGCCCATTTTTTGAGGAGCTAGCCCAGATTTCTCTTAATTTTGTGACACGCGAAATTCAAGAGAAAGCTGCGAAAAAATCGAGTACTGACTACACATCTATACAACTCACTGTCCAAGAAGCATTTGAAAAGAAGTTAGTTCCCAACCAATGGATGGCTTCTGTTCTTGGGGATGAAGTGGAATTTTTCAAATTATTAGGAATTCCTGAGAAGGCTATTCGTTTTAGGCATATGCGTACTGAAGAAACTCCCCATTATAGCGGAGGGAATTTCGACTTGGAAGTTGAATTCAGCTTTGGTTGGAAAGAGGTAATTGGAAATGCTTATCGACGCGACCATGATTTGAAATCGCATAT
>JBHLPR010000066.1:0-12567 GCA_048939245.1 Promethearchaeota archaeon
CGAAGGAAGATACGAATGTGGATTTCGCCTTCTCGGAGTTATCCAGGCTGATTCTAAATCAAACTAGTTAGTTCCTTACTCTTTTTCGAGCAAAGTGAGGATTGCAGCAAATGTACCCAGCTTAGCAGAGATTTTTGTTGGTCCCGTTCCAATAATGAGGACATCTCCGTCTTTAATGTTAAAACACTCGAGCGTATTTTTTAGTTGGATTTTTGGAACTCTGTGGTCTTTTACCATTATCAGGGCGTCTGGATCTGAATCTTGGATGAAGGTTGTAGCTCCGCTCGCACCTGCATGCATAGCGGCGTCTCGTTGTTGAACACCATCGGTGACAAATTGAGCGCATTGTTGGAGATGGCATCCGAAATTACAGAGGTCAATGGTATAGCTGCTTTCCGGAAGCTCCACAATTTTCACTAATATCCGATTAAGGATTGCACAGTAGTGGTGGCCTTCTTTTGAAAGATGATGACCTTGTCGCTGTACAGGTTCAATTAATCCTTGTTTTCGAAGAAAACGAATTAGTGATCGAATACTCCCACCCCCAAGTCCAAGCTCGGGGCCAAGATGGTACCGACCAATAGGGGTGGTGCTTTGGCAGAAAGTGTAGAATGCAGCTAAGAGATGCCAGGGGTGGAATTCAGTGGGAGGACCCTGACGTCTGTCGATATTCAGAAGTTGGATGAGCTCCATAGAATCTTCAATCTCCCCGTGATTCATGTGCCTTATTCTTCCTTGCATTCTTAATTCTATGCTGTTGAAGTTGAAATTGTTTCAGTTGAAGTTGGTGCACGGCTCGGGTGACTGGTTGAGTGATTAATCCGAAGAGGATTGCATTAGTGGTGACATGAACTGCTGTAAAGGGCAGCCCGGTAATCAGTGCCACGATAAACGGCATACCAAAAGTCACAGTATACGCGAAATTAGTAATTAGATCAAAGAGGAGGGTGAGAAGGATTCCAAATAGGGCTGGCATTAAAAACCACTTGGTATCGGAGTAATCAAACCGCTGCAACGCTTTTCCTAATATCCCCCCGATGATTCCAATGAAGACGGTACACCCAATCACCGCTAATCCGATTGGAGGAATAAAAGCCCCCCAAGGGTTCCAGATCTGATAAATTATCATAGCGATGAATGCGACAAGGACACCGATGAGAGGTCCAAAGAGAAACCCGCTAAGAAATACCATGATGGAGGAGAGTTCAATATTCGGAATGGCTGAGAGGGCATAATTGCCTCCAACAGCTAGAGCTGCAAATATGGCAACTAGCGCTATACGAATTGCAACCGTTGCTTTGGGGGATTTGAGCTCACCTCCGTTCTCTGTCAAGAGAATCAGTCCTTCCTTTTTCGGAACCGCAGTATGATGTAGCTAACGGAGACAATAACGATGGCAATTGCTAGAATGCCTACAAAGAGCATTGTGGTGAGATCGGTGGGGTTCTGTGTTTGAGTTATGAATTCAATCCCCAAGTGATAATCGTTGAGGAAGAAGACTTCCGTATAAGCGGATAATAGGATTCCGGAACTAATGTCATAGACTAGTGTCGTATTTTGATTACCGAAGGGTCCTTGATGGTACACATAGGTTTTCGTTATTGGTGTTGCAGTAATGTCTATACTTCCATTCAAGAAGTAACCGGAGGCTGCATCTGTGGCGTCTTGGTCGACGGTAATCCAGTCGAGATGAGATACTAGTCCTGGGAACCACGGCCAGATACTAAACGCTAGTTCTCCTGCGATTCGTGTATTATTGGCAAGAATCGTGAGGTTACCAATCGTAAGCAATCCGTACAATTCGTCGTTGGTAATTTCCTGAATTTCAAAGGTCAATGGTTGTCCTGCTTGGGCTTTCCAGAAAGCTCCTGAACCAAATCCAAATTCAACGACTTCGCTGGTTACATTCGTTATTCGCCAATGAAGCTTAGGCGTACTCAACGCATTTGGATGGAGTCCTGGTGCATACTGCAAGGTTTGTGCTGAAGCAGGTTGAGCCCATAATAAGACAACAGTTAGAGCGAAAATAAAGTTTAATCCTAGGATTGATTTATATTTCACGAATAATTTCACCGCATTTTAAAATAAACAAAGGAAGCAGCAACAACGACTATTGCAACTAAAACGCCGATGATTCCGATTCCCAATAGGAGTTCTGGGTCTGGAGTTGTGGTTATTGGTGATGTAGTTTCGGGGGCACAATATTTCCAGAGTACATGATCGTTGTCTGAAAGCTCATAATTATCAGCGGATACTGGACCTAGTTCATCGTTAACCCAATATTGCCAGTAATATCTATTGTTGTTGGCGTTATTTTCAACCGTGTTAATGGAGTCGATGAATTTTCCGTAGGGAAACTGGGTGAACGTGACTGTGGCTGTTTGGTTTAAGACGTCAAATACGGTGGGGCCTGAAAGATTTGGAAATACTTGTTGGGTTGAATTACCGTAATCGATAGTTAGTTCAATATTCATGGCGAGCCTTTCTTGGATAGGAATCACAGCTGAAGAGGTGCGGTTTATGCTATGTGGAAAGAAAAGGCAGAGCATTGAGATAACGAATAATCCAAAAAAGAGCTGTCTTTTCAAGTTACACTGCCTCGTAGGATAAAATATCCTACGAGTATTAAAACAATTCCATTCGCCGAGGACAAATTTCATAGCACTTATCCGTGTCTCATTGAAGTCAAGTCTGCTAATTTTCTACTGCTTTGATATAAGCTGCTAATTTAGCGATCTTGACTAATTTTTCTTTTCCACTTTTCATATCACGTACATTTACGGACTTCTTTGCCAGTTCTCGGGGTCCGATAATTGCAGCATATGGGATCTGTCGTTTACTGGCATCATCAAGATGTTTGGTAAGCGACCATGAAAACCCGTTGAATATCGTGCGTATCCCTGCTGCTCGAAGTTTTGAGGCGATTTCTCGGCAAATGCTGAGTTGTTTCTTTGATACGGGCGCGAGATAGATGTCTGCTGGTGGCTCCGGTGGTGGGAAAAGTCCAATCTCCTCTGCGAGTTCTAAAATGACGGTTTCTCCGAACCCAAATCCTGTTCCAGGTAGCGGCTGCCCGCCAAAGATCCCGACGAGGTCATCATAGCGACCGCCACCTGCAATTGCACGGGGTAATTCACTTCGACGATCCCAGGCCTCAAAGATAATGCCCGTATAATAGTCGAGTCCACGGGCAATTCCTGCGTCAAATTCACATACGTCTGTGATTCCCAAATCATCCAGTTGTTTTGCTAGTTGGCTTAGGGGGTTAAGGGCTTGTTGTGTTGCTTCCGCTAATTGAAACTCATTCATAGCTTGAAGGAATTCTATTGGTGGTCCCCGGATTGCAGAGAAATCTGTGAGTTTTTCCGCTGCATCTTGGGTTAAGCCAATGTTTATGAGCGCATTGATTAGCGCTTGGCGTTGGAGTTGAGGAAGTTGCCTTATCACTTCATTCAGTCTTGTTGACCGAGGAAGTTTCGGTTTTTCTTTTTGTTTTCCAATATAGAAATGACGGAGCTTGAGCGCAATTTCTTCAGCTTTTCTAGCTGGGATTCCCGTCTTTGTAAGTTGATCAATTATTGTCTCTTGTAGAAGTTTTTCGCGGCGATCTAGCACACGGATTATTTCAATATAATTTGATAAGCCTAACTCATCGATGAAACTCTGGATTAGTCGGCGGTCATTAATACGAATAACAAAGTCCTTTGGTGCGAAGTCCAAGTCTAAGATGATGGCTGCTAGTATATTGATCACTTCAGCATCTGCTGCCACATCTTCAGTGCCCAATATGTCGACATTCAATTGCCAAAATTCTTTGACGCGTCCTCGTTGTTGGGTTTCATCGCGAAATACTCGAGAAATTGAAAACCACCGTATGGGGCGTGGATAATATTGCTGTTGGACTGCTAACATACGGGCTAGGGATGGAGTTGTTTCTGGGCGTAAGACCAGTCGTCGCTCCTTGCGGTCAGTGACTTTGAAAGTTTCTTCAACAAGTGACGGTCCCGATTTTAACTCATACAGTTCTATAGGTTCCACTGTGGGACATTCGTATTCTATGTAACCAAACAGTTTCGGGATTTCACGAAATGCCCTAAGTATTCTTTCAATTTTCTGATAGAGTTCTGGATAAAAATCCCGAAAGCCACCCAACGCTAGTTCTTTGCTACGTTTCATTTTCAACAGCTCATATTCGTATTTCTCACTATTATCCATATTGATAGTGAAAAATGGTGCCGGGACAGGGATTCGAACCCCGACCTAAAGCTTTCTGCATCCCATCTTTGAGAATGGGATTCCACAGGCTTCAATGCTACCATTGCGCCTGGGTAAATACCAGTTTACACCTTCGGGAGCTGGTAACTAGCTACCAGCCTAATCCCGGCACGGTGCCCGGCACGAAGAAATGTTGAACCAAACCCTCCCAAAAAAACCTTTCCTCTCTCAATTTAGAGCGATAACTAAAATTACATCGCGTATTTGCCAGCTGATTGGCAGATTGTAGACCCTAAACTGATTGGTCTATGACCGAGTTGTGCTAAGCGACGTCGATGTTGTTGGAGGGGAACCCAAGATCACTGAGTATATTTTTGATATTGAAGCGATGGTCCCCCTGAAGGACGATAACTCCGTTTTTCGCACTACCTCCACAGGCACATTTCATTTTCAGTTTTGTGACTAGTTCGGATAGTGAAATATCTTTGCTATTAATGCCTTCGATGAGGGTTACTTCCCGTCCCCACTTTCGTCTCTCGACGCTAACTTTTATTCGCTGCTCGGTTTTTGCCAATTCTTGGCAGCGACAAATTTCTTTAGGCAAACTGCAAATAGGACAAATTTCTGACATTATTTACCTCATAAAGTTGTAGTGGTTAGGGTATCCAAGTTAACCCTTATAAA
Source organism: Promethearchaeota archaeon (assembly GCA_048939245.1). Taxonomy (GTDB): domain Archaea; phylum Asgardarchaeota; class Hermodarchaeia; order Hermodarchaeales; family Hermodarchaeaceae; genus Hermodarchaeum. The sequence goes on from JBHLPR010000066.1 coordinate 4,900, forward strand.
AGCTTACGGAGAAGCCTGTCAAGCCGAATAATGCTTGAATTATAATCCACTAGTTGGTATTGACGATTTTTCTTATCGTGCTGAGAGCTTCTTAATGATTTGAGGGCGTTCTTTATACATTATTCGTGCTCCACAGAATGGGCATTTGCTGGAAGGTAAGGTTGTGGCAAACGGCTTTCCGCAGTGGGGGCATCGATTGCTGGGTGGCATTGATGGGACGGGTGTTTGGCAATAGGGGCATGATAGGGTTTTTCCACATTTAGCGCATCGAAATGTAATCCTGAACACCTCGAAAAGTATGAACTACTAAAGGGCATCTCCTTTCGGTTAATAAATTTTGCTAAGTTTTATCTTTAATCTCGAGAAGACCCGATCTTTCAGGGCGGGGTAGTTCACGGCAATATGAATGGAAGGCTGAGTAATATAATGCTTACAAATACGCTACCGATGATCAGAATGAGCAAAATTATTGCAATAATTAGATTTTGTTGTTTTTTCCTCATTATTTTTCACCATTTTCGGGAAGTACTCCAGTTCCTAATAGGTTTGAGAGTCGCTTCAATGATGGAATTCCTCGGATTTCTTCTTTGAATAAGGGAATCTCGGTGATCATAAAATCGTCGTAGATGTCATGAATTTGTGTAAGGTATTGGAGTTGCATTGTCTTCCGAGCCTTACAGAAACTACAATCAGGTATGTCTGGAAAGATCATGTTTACGATGATATGACTACTGGGAATCTGATATTCATAAAGCGTTTGTAGAAGGCGTTCGGTCTCAGAAACTGCCATCGCTTCAGGGATCATAATGATTACAAAGCTGGTTCTGGTGGGATCAGTGAGTTCTACTCTCGCCTCATTTATAGCGAGTTTCAATTTCTCGAGTTTTTCCAATGAATCGTCTTCTTCCTTCGAATTTCCTCGTCCAAAAAATGATTTCAATCGCCCGAACATGTTACTGAATCGTATTCGGAATTTGATGAGTTTTCCGAAGAAACTGTCAAGCATTTCTGGAAGACCTAAAAGGCGCAAGGTATGGCCAGTAGGAGCTGTATCAAAAATGACTAAATCGTAGTCGCATTCATGAATGAACTCTAAGACCTTGGAGAATGCTAAGGCTTCGTCAGATCCGGGTGCTGTCATATCCGCCAGATCTTCAACCCCCATCATATTCCCCATCGGGCCCATATCGCTTGTTTCCGGTTGTTGCGCCATCTCCTTATACTGCGCATAGGCTTTTTGTGGGTTGATTTCCATCCCAAAGAGGTTCTTCACTCCTTCAATTGGGACGACTTCGCCACCACTGATATCTTGAGCAAAACAATCTCCCAGACTGTGCGCGGGGTCTGTACTTATTACAATGGTTTCTCGACCATGATCTGCTGCCCAAAGGGCTGATGCAGCTGCACTACTTGTTTTCCCTACTCCACCCTTTCCACCAAAGAGGAGAAATCGAAGCGTTTTCTTATCAAGCAAATCCACAAGCGTCATAATTACAATTCTCCAGTTCTAAGATCCGATGGGGTTCCTTGGCTTATCTTTATTCTCGAGAAGACTTGCCCTTTGAGGACGGGGATGACTCGAGGAGCTTAAATACATTTTTACTCATCCTCTCGCTGAGGTCTTAGTCTCCGCGCCGAGAACCAAGGCATCGGGCTGATTGGGTAACATCGCTGGAACGGTGAGTAGAGCCTGTGGACCAGTCGACCCGAGTCGATGGCATGAAGCAGGAAGCCCCACTCTTCAGGGTGGAGTAGTTCACAGCCTTATCTTGCACCAATTATGGGGGTATTGGGCCAATAAGTTGACTAACGGCTAGGAGCGCATAGAACAAAACTACAAAAATTGCCACGAGTGTTACAGCCCCGACTACAAATATTGAATATCGCATGCGGATTAATCCCCCGATTAATCCTGCAAACATAATAATGAGAAGTGCGATGAAGGTGATTACTGCATCCCAAGTTGGGAGAAGTGATTGAATGGGTTCTACTACCACAAATGGGTATAATCCATAGCTATATGCTAATACTAAATATCCTAAGGCTCCACCGAATACAAAGAAAAGAATCGTTGCGAGTTGATCCAGGGGTTCTTTCGGCTCCTCTTCTTCTATTTCAGTATCGGTATCAGTAACGGTTTCCATTTTCTCTTATTCTCCGGCAGGTTTGTAGATGACAAGGCATATAGGTACATTTGCTGTTGCCCAGTTTTGGTATTTGCCTTCGTACTTCAAACCATAATCACGTTGTCCTTGATTACCGAGGATAAGAAAAAGTGTATTGGCTCTGGCTTGTTTATAGAATCCGAGAAGCCATCTGTCTGTCCGGTGAAGTAATTTCTGCGCTAGTTCCAATGGGGGACGGCTAGTATGCTCTTTATAGAGGGTATCGAAATCTAAGAAGTGGATGTAGAGTAAATCGGAGCGATTGAGAAGTTTTGCGGTTTCAATATAGGTCCGCATATCACTATCCGCTGAGTGGAATTTTGCTTGGCCTGCAATGTATTGTTGATTTTCGCGGTCTACAAGAACAGCTGATTTTCCTTGGTGAACAAGAAAGGAGAAGAGATTGAATCCATCGGATTGATTCCCATGGATGAGCTCATTGATTACGTTTGTAGCATATCCGTCCTTTGTGTCCAACGTTAATAGCAAACGGGCTTCTTTGAGTAAAAATTGAGGCTTATGTAAGGCAACCTCAAGCAGTCCAAAATTGTCAAGATGTACCAATACTACACGTTCTGTGGGTGCAAAAGCGGATAAATTGATACTTTGAGCTAACACTGTAGGTGCTATTAGTCCTAATCGATTTAAAATCGTGGCTGGCATCTGTACCATTTGCCCATCAACGTTATCAAATGACACTATATTCCCGCCGATTTGCGACTTAAAATCTATTCTAGCTCTCTTATGATTACCTAAAAGAGTTTGTTGACACAAAATTGCGTGAAAGTGATACTGCGGTAATCTCAAATAGGCATTAGTACGAGAATAAAGACAAAAAATTGCATCAATAATATCATTATCCCTTCAAAGATGTCAACTTTCTGGTCATCATTTAGAGCGCGTATTAAGAACCATAATGATCCAGCTGCTGTCGCAAATTGTAATAGCACTGCAGCATCTAATGGGAGTGGGAGAAACATTGCTACACCACCTACGATAAGAAGAAGCACTTGGGTGGTTCCGCCTAAAGTATTGCCAATTGCGATGTCAGCTTTACTTTTTGTTGCTGCGATAATAGCGATGCCATGTTCAGGAACAGCCCCAGCTGCTCCAATTATTAGTGCCATAATCGCGATTCGCTGGGTTTCGACGACTCCGATTGCAGACCAGGGAACAAAATCAAATGTTAGTTCCACTGCTTGTGAGAGCAGATAGCCTGCGATGAAAATTCCTACAAACCCTATGGCTGCTAGTACAACTGAATTTCGCTTAGAGTGTCGAGGCTCGGGGCGTATCTTGTCTTTTTCTGCGGGCTTTTTGACTGCGTATACTGCGTATAGGGCATAGGAGAGAACCATAAGGAATGCAAGAACGGGAGGAAGAAAAGTGAGTTCCAAAGTAACACCATAAATGAGTTGGTTAACATAATGAAGGATTCCAAACACAACAAGAAGGGCCATGGCTACTATTGTCCAACGTATGAGATCAGCATCGTCTTCGACAACTTCACGGGGAACGGTTATGTGTCCGGTTTTTCGTGTTGAAAGTACCACAACTATACCAAGTAATAAGATGTTGAAGCCTGCAGCCATAATTACACTCAATACCGCAATTTCAACCAACTCAGGGCTTGCCGTCAGGTATCCTCTCCAAGCCGTTAGGGCGCTGACAACAGCCTCAGGTGTATTAGAGGCGAGTGATGAAACGACTCCGATGAAATATGCACTCAACCCAACAATGGCTCCCAATGATTCTAAACCATCAATGGCAAGATGAGAAGACCGAAATGTCAGCCAGACAGCAAATGCCATGGTTCCAATAATTAATATCAACACATTTTGTAATACGAAAACAGAGAGAAGGAAAAAAATGAAAAGCGTAATGGCAACGACAACTTCTCTTCGTGAGATATGAAAGGCTTTGTGTAACGCAGATTCGCTCGTTAATATGTGTGTGTCCTTTTCATTGGTGTTGGTTTCAGTCAAATGAACCAGCTCGTTGCTAGAATTGTTCTGTTTCGGTCAGTGTCTGGAGGAGCATTCCTTCTACTGTGAAAGGCATTAAGCTTTTGGCAACATCAATGGCATCACTAAGTTTACTTTCGGTTTCTGCATGAATTGTAAGGACGGAATCTCCTTCTTTCACCCGTGTGCCTACTTTAGCATGTAAATAGAGACCCGCGCTATGAATCTTGGGGGTTCCAGCCGCTCTTGCAATACGAACTAGTGCTCGGTTGTGTAGAGTTGCTACATATCCGTCAGAGGGAGCGCATAAATTATGGGTGTGGGATCCTATGGGAATATCTTCTGGTTTGATATCAGGTTTACCATTTTGGGCTTCGATAATTTCGCGCATTTTTTCTAAGGCTTTACCAGAAACTAAAATATCCTTCGCCATTTTTCGTCCTCCGCCTCGAGCCGCGAGACCACCCATTTCAAGTAGAATTCCCGCTAATCCGGTCGATTTCTCGATTAGGCTCGTGGGGCCTCCACCCATGAGGGTTTCTAAAGCTTCTTTCGCTTCAAGCGCGGGTCCGATGGCATGTCCCACCGGTTGACTTCCATACGTCATGGCGCAATGAATATTGATGCCCAGCTCATTCCCCACAGTTATGAAATCATGACTTAATTTTCTGGCTTCTTCCATGGTGGTCACTTTGCATCCTTCACCTGTGGGAATATCCAACACTAAGTATTGGATTCCGGTAGAGAGTTTCTTGGCCATAATTGATGCAATCATTTGGGGTCGTGGGTCAAGCTGTAGGGGGTGTTCAATTTGAATAAAGAGATCGTCTGCCGGTGCGAGATTTAATGATCCACCCCAGACAATAGCCGCTTTAGCGGTTTCTATGATTTTTTGTAGCTCATCTACAGTAAATTCGACATCAGCAAGAACTTCCATGGTGTCTGCGGTTCCGCTGGGACTAGTAATTGCTCGGCTACTTGTTTTTGGAATCAGTAGTCCTGCTGCTGCAACAATAGGGACAATGATTAGTGAAACCTTGTTACCTGGAACTCCACCAATGCTATGCTTATCAAATACATTAGCACCAAAATCCAGCCGTTCTCCTTCTTCTGCTATGGCTCGAGTAAGGTGTACAGTCTCCTCTAAAGACAACCCCCTAATCTGTTCGGAGACCAAAAATGCTGCAATATCAATGTCTAATAGGCGGCCTGTTACCAAATCCTCAACGATTGCTTTGATTTCCTCACTATCTAAGCTGAACCCTTCAACCTTTTTTCGAATTGCCTTAATAGAGGTGGGTTTAACATCGCTGGTAACTTCTACAAAGTCTCCTTCTTTGACATTTAATTCTCGTTGCACCTCATTTAGTATGCCCACTTTGCCTTGGTCAACCAAAGAGGTAGATTCGGCAATTGCGACAGTTTCTTCCTTCCGAAATTTTAGTAGCACGCGTTCTCCTGCAAACATCGCTAAATGGGTTATCTCAACAGGATTGAGGAAGATTTTATGCACGCCGCCTGTGTCAACATCAAGAATTTGTACTTTTAATTTCAAGGGGGAATGCTCCTAAACTAATTAATTATCATGATGCTCTGAAATTAATGAGGTTAAAGTGTGATTTCATTAGTTCTTAAATGTGGTCTTATCGCAATTTAATTGCCATGAGTTGGGCATCTTCACCATTCCGATAATAGGTGCGCAAAGTGCGGATTCGTTTGAAACCGAGTTTGTCGTAGAGTTTTATTGCTGCATGGTTTGTAATACGAACTTCGAGAATGATTTCTTTTGCAGCGTAAACAGTCTCTAAGGCTTTCGTGGAGTGGTTGATTAGTTCTGATGCTATCCTTTGGCGTCGGTATTCTTGCAAAACTGCGACACTCACGATATGGCCTCGTCGAACCCATTTTAGTCCGAAGTTGGAAATTCCTCCCTCCATGCGGCACATGATGTATCCAACGACTGTGCCCTCTGTTTCAGCGACATAAAATGCTTCAGGATATCTTTCTTGGATTTGTCGAAAGAAGTATTCTGGGTAGTTCTCTGGTAAGGTATCAAGATTAATCCTCATAATTGTCGGGATATCCGACGGTTTTGCATTACGTATAACGAAACCTTGGAGCTGGGTCAATGAAATCAGCTAGTAGAGTTCTTACAATTGAGAATTAAAAGTTAATCGCCTAACCATTTGGAAAGGTTTTTGTGTGCAGACTCTTTGGCGTGCTTAGAGTGTTGCGGTGAAACAATTGTACGATGAAGAAACTCCTACACCTTCAGAACCTAAAAGGGAATACGCCTCTTCATATTCGAGTGAAGGTACATTCATACCAGACGCCTATCTCCTCAAGTTAAGAGATATTGTTAAAGAAGAATTCACCGTCAATTACGCCTATATTGACGCCCATGATAATCTTCCCATTTTTGTTATCGAATTAGATTCTAAAATGAAAGAGCGATCAGCAAGACTCACTGATCGACTCCAACCACATAATCTATTGGCAGTAATTAGAAAAGTAGAACTCTTCGAAGGAACAGGTGAAAAGAGCACAGTCATCAAACTCATCCCTGCTCCACCGCCTCGTCGAGCTAGCAGTTATACAATGAATATCATTTTGTTTATTGCTACACTAATTACTGTTCTCTTCGCCGGTTGGTACTTTGCCACAAGTCCCGGTTTTGTCTACGTTTACACCGATATCTTTCAGATTCCCTATAATCCCTTTTTAGTAATGATTGCTTATACAATCGCTTTGCTTGCAATTATAGGGCTCCATGAATTTGGACATGTCGGGGCCAGCCGCTATCATAAGGTTGAAGCGTCGCTTCCGTACTTCATCCCAGGATTCTATTATGGAACCTTTGGGGCTCTTATTGTTCAACGTTCCCCCCCGCCAAATCGGGACAGTCTTTTCGATCTTGGAATTAGTGGACCTGTTGTTGGATTTGTAGTCTCTGTGGTAGTTGTCGCAATCGGATTGGTGCTGAGCCCCATTCTTAGTCCTAGTGAATTTTCGCAGTTAACCACTTTCTTACAGCAATTACAACTACCACTGGGTACGCTTCCAACACCCATTCTTTTCGATTTGATGTGGGCGTTCATTACCTTCGGTATCCCTGCAGGTTATACTGCCTACATTCACCCTGTTGCATTTGCAGGCTGGGTTGGGTTTCTCATTACCGCGCTCAATTATTTCCCAATCGGTCAACTCGACGGAGGGCATGTCTCTCGAGCACTTGTTGGAGGTCGATATCATCGAATAGTCTCTTTCGTAGGTGTTTTTCTTCTGTTCATCTTTGGCTATTGGTTCATGGCTCTAATCGCTTTCTTTCTCTTTGCCGGACGACACCCAGGTCCTGTTGACGATGTTTCACCTGTTAGTGGTTGGCGAAAAATAATTGGTCCAATCTCATATCTAATGGTTATTCTGCTGTTGCCGCCGCTGACCACAAGTTTCTTTCTACCTTTCCCTTAAAGTCTTCTGATGAAATTTCCATATCTCTTTTCTTATTGGAAAATTCTGAATTTTGAACGATGGCTTTT
>JBHLPR010000067.1:0-12555 GCA_048939245.1 Promethearchaeota archaeon
CTTGAAACTTGGTTCCAAGATATCAAAAGTTATGATACCTACTACTTAGAATGGTTCTATGGAATGAGCATTCTTGGTGACCCTTTCCTAACCATTTACTATGATATCACGGCTCTTGCCCCCAACATCACTTCTTCAACCCATCCGAATCCCTCTCAATGGTCATCTAATCCTAATCCTCAATTCAACTGGACTATTCCACCGGATGTCAACGGAATCGCTGGCTACTATTACATTCTTGATCATAATCCAACAACTGTTCCGACCGCAGCCACGGGAAGTTTCACCACAGTGAATGGCACTCTCTTAACTTCTGCACTATCAGATGGCACGTGGTATCTTCATGTTGTTACAAAGGATACTGTCGGTAATGTTGGTTCTGAAGCTGCTCACTACCAAGTTAACATTGATGCGATTGATACTGTTGTCACCATTGATTCCCCAATTGATGGAGCTACAGTTTCAACCGAGTTGATCCTTTCGTGGTCAGTTGTCCAAACTTATTCAGGGTATAGTTCAGCCAACATATACGTGAATGGTTCTCTGAGCACAACAATATCAGCACCGCTAACGAACACAACCCTCAGCAATCTTCCTCTAGGTACTTATCCGCTTAATGTCACGGTCTTCGACATTTCAGGAAGATCAGGATCAGATCAAATCACAGTCACTGTCGAAGTACCACTTGCAATTCCAGGCTTCCCATTTGGTGCCATTGCACTTGGTGCAATCTTAGCATTGAGTCTTGTTGTAATCTATCGCCGAAGAAAACACTAGAAAAAATCTTGGACGCCAGTGTGTGCGTCCCCCCTTCTATTTTTTCGACTGGTTGTTGAGCGTAGCTTCACATTTTTTGAAAAGTTGATCAATACTTTGGGAAAATAAGTGGCTGGGGCTCACTTGCACAAGTATTTGGCGGCTTCCCAGTTCGATGAGCCTAGTAAAGAGAGGAATTACAGCTGCAACTTCAAACCTATACTCTTGTTCGATATCTTTTTTCACCTTGTCAAAATCATAGATTCCTGGTGTTTTATTACACACGATGTAGGTAGACGGCACTTCAAGCTTTTTTGCTAGGGCGAGAGTAATCGCGGTGCCAAGAAAGTCCTGCTGGTCTAATCGCATGATGACAAAAAGCAGGTCAGTTGTAGCCATGGAAAGTAAGGTTTCTTGGTCTAAACCTGGATGTGTGTCGATGAATAGATAATCGAGTTGTTTTGCTTGAATGATCCGTTTAAAGCCTTGGCGAAGGTCTGACACTTCATAGCCTTCACGTATAATGGTGGAAATATCATCAGCATTTAAGCTGGCAGGAATTACGTGCAGCCCTCCAGTCTTCAATTTCATTGCTTTCGTGTGATTAATAGTGGCATTTTCAATCGTGCATTTCTTACGCAAATAATCGTTCAGGGTATATTTGAAGCGTTTTTCTGCCAGTCCAAAGAGCACATGAAGACCTGGGCTTTGGATATCGGTATCCATAACGCCAACATTTCGTCCTTTCATCGCTGCATACATGGCGAGATTTGCCGTGAGATTGCTTTTTCCAGTACCGCCACGGAAACTGTGAATAGTGACAATTTTACCCATCGAATTATCCATCCAAATATACCATTAGATAATCATCTTATACTTGCATGTTGGTTCAATAATTCGAGGTTAAGACTTAGCGTTATTAAATCATTGGTTCAGGTCAGCCACTCAATGTTGGCTCCTAATTTTCGCAAGATGATAATGAGTTTCTTTTCGTCAACACCAACTCGTTGAGCAATGTCCGTCGTTGAATTATTGCCGTCGCAAAACGATTTAGCATCTTCTAAAATCTTGTATTCATCACGGGGAAGTCCAACGGTTTCAAGGTATGCAAGGAATCGGCGATCGCTAGCTAATAATTTAGGATAAAATACTACGCGACGAATATAGCCTCGCGTTAAAAGATAAGAGAGGATCTCGGAGAGTTGGCGACCATGCACACCTATGCGTGTTCGAATATCTTCAACTGTAGAAACTCCATCGATGGCTTGAAGAATGTCGCGACCTGCATTCCCAAATAAATTTTCAAATTCTCGTGCCTGTCCTGTGCTTTCTGCGAACAAAGCACTTTCCATTGTAGGGTTAGAAGCAAAGACATCAAACTCGGAGAACGCTTCCGTCTCTTTCAACTTAGGCTGTATTTTTACCATCGCTGAATAATCAACGTTGGCTAACCCATAGACTAGTGGTGCTATTACTTCAGCACACCGACCAACCTTCATATCCTCACGAATAATAGCTAATAAAACTGAATCGGGTTTCACAAAGTGGACAAAGAGCTTGGTCCCTTCTTCGAGGGTAGTTTGAGAAACAGCAAAATAGCTAGGTAGTTCCATATTCCGGGATTGACGAATTTGTCGCATTCCTATTTCTAATTCATGTTGCTTTAATTTGGATGAAATAACAAATCCATCAGCAGTTAACAAAGAGGTTCGCAAAATGCCTGGTTTCCCTTCGATAATATTAAGGAGTTCTTCAATTTTCTGAAAAATCTCAGGTGGAAGAATCGCAGTCGGAAAGCGCTGCGGGATTTGAGGTATCTTATCGTATTTCCCAAGGAGTTCCATAATATGCTCCCGGAAGCCCAAAAACAAATGCGATGAGATTACAGGCTTTTTTAGTACCTCCCGGTATTGCTGTTCAAACTCTTGGGCAATTTCTTTGATAATCATGCGATAAATATTTTCATCATCTTCTTGGCTGATTGCGATGATAAAAAGCAGGTCTGAGCTGCTCTCATACACAAATTTGTTTTCAGCAAAAGTGACCACCTGGATCTCTCCTTCTCCAATTTCCTCAGCAAATCCTGCTTGAGCCGAGAGAAATCCGGCAACGAGTGCGTCAAGTTTCGGGGCCCCATCTGGTGCAAAATTAAACAAGGGTTGACCGCCTTTTCGGAGGACGATGATCTCTTTGACTGGCAAATTCTCTCACCAATGTTTGTGCTGTACTAAACCGAGTGCTGATAACCTTTGTGCTGTAAAAAGAATCACCAGATTCTGATTGAAACGCTTATAATGCATTCATTATATTGTTTTAATATGGTATCGCGGCATTTTGGGAGAAGCAATTCATGAAAATGGATAGAAACCGAATATCAGCAGCAATCCTCACCCTACCTTTAGCCTGGGTAATCGCTTTTCTCTTGTTTATGCGCCCACTCATCCTCACTAATCCAATGTTCATTCTATTTCCAATCATCGGCTTATTACTAGGGCTTTTCATAGGTGGCATCATAGCCGATAAATGGCGGGGACGAACCATCTTCTTAATACTCATCGAAGCTGTTCTCCTAGTTACAGGTATAGCCCAATGGCTTCTACCGATAGATTTCTGGTACAGTATCTCTGGACTCGGATTTCTAGCCTTCATTGTCTTTCTTTTTGGATGCGCTCTCGTTCACTTTTCGATATTTCTCAATCGCCTTGTTTCGAGTATACACCGAGGATCAACTGTCGGAATAGTAACTGCTCTTACCCTAATTATCGCGGGAGTCATTTCTTTCTTCTGGGCCTTTCCTTTTCCCACGTCTTTTGCGCCAGCTATTACAGCCGGACTAATGCTGTTAATGCTAATCATTGCTTTGCTTGTGCAGCCCTGGAAAGATGAATTGCAGACATATATGGTTCCTGGGGCGATTCGTCCTTATGCTATTTGGTGGATTATCTATCTAGCGGCTTTTGGTCTTTATGTATGGGCAACACCATATACTAACCGATATCTTTTGACCAGTCTAAATGGGGCTGGACCAGTACCAGCTGAGCTTATTCTCTTAGGACTTGGCGGGGCCGTATTCGCCTTCACATTTCTTCCTGATAAATTTGGACGAAAAATGGCTTTCAACATCGGAACACTTCTATTAGGAATGCTATGTATCTTTGGGGGAGCAAAATTTGATCCTATAATCGGCCCTTTAATTTCGGTTCTTTTAGCAATTCTAGAAGCCTTCATTATCGCGTTCATGTTAGGAGTTGGTGTTTGGCTCGTTTGGGCTGAAATCGGATCTGTGGGAATGAAAGGACGTCGTGCAGCCTTTGGATGGGCTATGTTGGGAATCCTTGGAGCGTTACTTTGGGGTAGTTTAATTACTTCCTCCACTACTGGTACTCCTCTACTAGTGTATCCGATTGCAGCCTCGCTTGTGTTGATAAGTATCTTTCCTCTCACGAACGCTCGAGAAGTCGTCTGGAACGAACGCGTCGTTGAAGATATTGATGTCAGTGTTGACAGCCGACAAGTAAGCCAAGCCCTTCGGGACTTGGAGGTTGATACACCACTGAGACGTATTGAAGGGCAAATCGAAACTGAAATTACTCAACTTGCAAAAATTAGGGGACTAACTAAAAAACAAGCCAAAGAACTTCGTGATGCAGGTTATGAAACTCCAGAGCTTCTCGCACGGGCTGATTCTGATGTAATATCACAGATTTTATCCATTCCTCTTGCACAAGCTGAACAAATCATTGTGAATGCCCGATTGGTTAAGAGCTCTGAAACGAAGACAGGTCGGAAATCCAAAACAAAGAGAAAAACTAAGTAATAGTTGTTCAGAGGATGTATCCCGAGATTTCTTCAGTCAATATTTGATATCGGAGGCTAGCAGGGTTTATGCCTAAAAAAAGGCGAAAAAAATCGAGTTCTAAGCGCAAACGCTTGGGCCAGTTCTTTACGCCTGATTGGGCAGTCGATTATATACTCCGCCATACACTTGGTCCTGCAATCACTACAGAGCCAGACCGCCTGCTTGGCGAATTTACTGTATTAGATCCCGCCTGTGGAGATGGTGCCTTTCTGCTTGGAGCACTTCGCTTTCTCTCGGAAAAAGTTGAATCATTTCCCGAATCCAAAAAGCATCTCCTGCTTCGCAGCGTTGTTGATAGCATTCATGGCATAGATGTGGATTCGAAGGCTCTGAAAAAATGCCAACAGCGATTAGAACAGAATAGCAAGGAACTCCTTGGTATGCCTACTGATTTTTCCCAACGAGTCCTTTTAGGCAATAGCCTTATCCGAACCGATGAACATGCTCAGAACATCTTTGGCTCTTCCTTAGAAAAACACCATCCCGTTGATTGGGACCGAGTTTACCCTTGGGTGATGCGAGACGGCGGCTTTGATGCTGTCATTGGAAATCCTCCCTTCCTTGGCATAAAAGCCATGGACTCTGACATTAAAGATTACATTCGCAGTCGCTATCGCACGGTCTATCAACAATTTGATATTCTAATCCCTTTCATCGAGCTGGGGCTGTCCCTACTTCGACCAGGAGGGCGTTTGGGCTACGTTATTAGTAACAAGATACTTGCGGCTGATTATGGCAATCGTCTTCGACAAACCCTCGTCAACAGTTATGTCATCGAACACATGGTTGATCTTTCCCATCTCAATGTCTTCGAAGATGCAGCTACTTACCCCCATATCCTTATCATTCGAAAACCCCGAATCCCAGGAGAAGTTCAAGAAAACCGAGTTCAAGTCTCCACCCCACCCACCACACCAACAGACCTTGTGTCTGAAACTACTAAATCGAACTATGTACCCCAACACTACTACCGTACACTACCAAACACTATTCTGGCCCCCTCTCTTACTGAAGCAAAATTCTCTATTCTACGAAAGCTTTTACATAACACAATCCCCTTGGGTCAAGCCTGTAACATCCGCTGTGGTATTGCAAAAACAGGGTTCACCAAGCATCTCATTTCAATTTCAGCCTTCAAGAAACTAGCTAAGAAAGAACAGGAGGTAACTCTCCCCTTTCTCAATGCAGGCGATGTCAAACGGTACACTCTTCATAGGAAAAAGTATCTTACCTATACTCCCGTATTAACCTCGCCTGAACAATGGCAAGACTTTGAAGAACCCAAACTCGTCGTAGCTGGTATGGCTAAACGGCTACGAGTTGCCTTCGACCAAACAGGACATGCCTTGGGTCGAGTATATTATATCACTCAAACCCGAGTCCCATACGATCCCTATTTTATGTTGGGGTTACTTAATTCCCGCCTTGTAAACGCTTATTTCACTCTCCTCTTTGTGGCTACTCATCTACGCAGTGGATATATTCGCTATAATGCCACCTACCTTGAACAAATTCCCCTAGCAACTCCCACCCAACATCAAGAAGAACAAATCGCCGACCTCGTCCGACTCGTTGTACAGAATTACAAGTATCTCACTAAAGGTCTTGATCATGAAATTGATGAAATCGTAAATAACCTGTATGGTTTAAACGCTGGTGAGGTTTCTTTGTTGGAAGAATAGATTTAAAAGGAATTGCTGTGAAAAATTCTCCAGAAACAATATTCTCATCATTTGAGAAAAGAAGATTAAATGTAAAAACAATCCTATCTTTGTCTGAGAACAATTAGGTGACGAACATGGAGCATCAAGATGTAATCACTTTCAAGCCCGAACGCATTAAAATTGTGTATGATAAAAAAATAAACGAAATTTTATTTGATCCCAACCATGCCCCCATTATCCATTCTCTCCGTAAAGGACCAATGACGGTTCGTGAAATCGAAGAAGCCTATGCCGCAGAGGCTAATAAGAATCCAGAAATCGAGGCAAAATCTGATAAGACCATTTATCGTTACCTCAAAGTCTTAGAAAATGCAGAGCTTGTCGTGCCAGCAGGTCAACGAGTTGTTATCGGAAAAACGGCAACTGAAACTCTTTTTTCTCGAACCGCTGACGTATTTATTACTGGACAAAGTGAGCAGGAATATTGGAGTTGTGAGGCTGGCAAAAATCTCTGCGCGAATATAGCTACGATGCTTAGCAAAATACTCGGTGACAAAAAAGCTGACAAAAATTGTATCATGAAATTCATGAACGAATTCGATGCAATTGGCAATAAATTCATCATAGGCCTTGTAGAAGAAGCAGATGATGAGATGATTGATTTAATTACGGGAATCGATTGGGCTTACAAAGATAAAATTCTCAACTTCGTCAGTATTTTTGCCATCGCTTTAAAAAATCCTGAAATCTTTGAAAAGCTCCAAGCCTGCTTCAAATAGATTAAAGTTACAACCTTTTAGCGGTTAGTCATTCTCTGAGTCCGCAGGCGCGCGTCTTTCACGAATTTGTAAGAATGTCTCAATAATTATGGGAATTGCTACAAGGACGCCTGCAAGGATATTTCCAATGATGAGTATTTCTTCGAAGGTTAATGGAAAAACTGATCCAAGCGGCCGTTGATGGTCAATCGCGGGGATGATGTAATCTTCCATAATAGTAGTGTAGGATGCATCCTCATATTCTGCTGTAAAGACCACAACAAGATTATGTTCCGGAACCACATTGATTTGTTGACCGTTATATCCGATTGCCAAATAGGTGTCTATTGGCAAATTGAGCCACCATTGATATCCGTACCCAACGGTATCACTATCGTTGTAGGGGGCGACATGGTTTGCTGTTGATTCATTAACCCAAGACGCAGGAATTAATTCTTCGTTTTCCCAATTGCCATTATTCAGATATAAAAAACCAAACTTTGCCATATCTCGTGGGCTCAGATGTAGATTCGAGCCTCCAAAGACCACACCCTGCGGGTCTGTCTCCCATTCGTACTCCATGATTCCAAGAGGTGAGAAGAGATGACTATCGGCATATGCAAGCGTAGTATTGCCAACAGTTTGGTTAACAATCATGGACAAAAGATGAGATCCTCCGGAATTGTAATCCCACACTTCTCCAGGAGTATCTCGCATAGGCTGATCTAGGACATATTGACCCCAATCAGCGCTCTCAGTCATATGGGTGAAACTGCTAGCCGGTCCATACGGCCATTCATACCAGGCAAGTCCCGAGGTCATTGTGAGAAGGTGTTGTATGGTGATTGCTTCCTTTTCGATGGTGAGGTTGGCTATAGTTCGGGAGGGGAAGAAACTGACCATGGTTTCATTGATGCCTGAAATATGCCCCTGAGCAATGGCTATGCCAATCAATGCCGAGGTAACACTTTTCGTACAAGAAAAAATATTGGATTGCTGATTGGGACCATATGCCGGGTCATAATAGGATTCCCATACAATGTAGCCGTTTCGAATAATGAGAATTGAACGGATCAGACTTCCCCATGATAATTGCTGAATATAAGCCTGCATTGCTTGAAGTTGTGATGAACTCATACCCTGTGCTTCCGGGCTTGTAGAACGCCAGCCATCCGTGGGCCAGTATTCGGGGAAGGCAGTTGTCTTCGTGAATGTGTGCTTGTCCCTAAAGAGCGGAGGTATCACGGCTAATAGCATTAACGCGAAAGCTATTGCGAAAGAAAGCTTTGTTCTGGAATGCATTAGGGGCTGGCTCCTATCTGGGCTTTTGTGTCTTCATCAAAAGTTGTTTCTTATATGCTAATTGTATATGGCAAGAATCCTCGTGTGATATGGTGCAATAATTGTTAATGAGATGCTATTTGGGGTGTTATTTTCTCGTTGTATGGCTGTATTTATCCCTCATACCGATACATTTATATCATAGTGTTAGATACTAATCTCATCCCGTAAGAATGTCGGGACATATGGTGGTAAGAAATAATGTCGAAGAGAAAAATCAACTTCGCTCGCATCGGAGTCGGTGAGCGATCAGCTCTCGGATGTCGCAATCCGCATCCAACCCCGAATTTCCAGCGAGCTTTCAAAATCATGGCCTCTCGTCGAGGCTCAAAGTGGTAAAAGTCGAATACACGAATAAAAAGTGGTGATAATAATGGTAACTAAATATCGAAATCTCCGTCACAACGGCTCCAATAAGAATTACTTTGTTTACTCCTTAGTCTTCGTTCGAAGGTAAGATGAGTTATGCAATACAGTGGTTGTGGTGAGGGGATCAACATTCATGATGGTGTCACGAATTCGGGTCTTCCGGAATAATGGCGCTAAACGCATCCGTTGTCTACCCAGTAGGCCCACAACTCTGGATAGCGCTCTTCTAAAGCACCATCCCCTCATTCCTCTTGGCCAGTATTTTCCGGAAGGCCCATTACTCCCTTATTTTCCTGTGTTTTTCTATCAATCCAATAACGGAATTTTAGTGAGCAGTCCATCATGATGTTTTTTGGTGGTTTTCTTTCAGGGATCGCTGATTTATTTTCATCATGGATGCTAAGTTCTGCTTGATGTTGTCTTCGGCAACCCCCCCACACTTATTTGCCACTGCGCTTTTGGTCTCTCCCTCCAAAACTCGCGACATCATTACGGTCTTAGCGTCCTCTTTTTACTTCGTGTATGGTCTTCTTTTTGGTGGTGAGAAATGAATAAGGTTTTTAAACCAGAAGGCACTTAACAGTGTTAACTTGTTGGTGCTTCCATAAGGCGACAAAAAAGGTAGCCAAATCGCTCTAAACTCTGAAGCAACCAAGTGCTAAGGGGTGGTAAATATGGTCCGATACCAACTCAACAAATGTAAAGTTCCCGTCTCTGAAGATGATCGTACAAAAACATCCCCTGGACTTGCAGAATGCCGAAACCCAAAGGCACTCAACAAGAGCCCATGGGAAGAAGCGCTCCTCTTTCAACGACGGTAAAAAAAACAGGTTCATTCTATATGGGGATCGATAACCAATTGCTGGTCCCCCCAATTCTTTCTTTTCATACTCCTTTTTACGTGAGTCAATAGAAAGGTTTTTATCACAACTTGAGATAATTTTCTCACAGCATTAGAATACTTATCGTTGTCATCTAACAACAGGTGAAGTCATTGACCTCAAAAGTCTATTACGGCTCCATTCAGCAAGGGCGTGACCATCCCTTCGCCGCCCTCGGAACGAAGTTTAACAAACTTCTCGAACACCTCGATTTCTCTACCATAAAAAAACACGACAAAGTCGCCATCAAAATGCATCTCGGCTTTGCTGATGGCTACCAAACCGTCCCGGTCTTTTTTGTCCGACGCGTCGTCAAAGCTGTCAAGGAAGCTGGTGGCTGGCCTTTCATCACCGACAACCCCACAGCCGTTTACAATGCTGTAGATAGAGGTTATACTCAAGAAACCTGTGGTTGTCCGCTAATTCCCGTTGCCGGCGTAAAAGACGGATATACGAAGACCATGAAAATTAATTTTAAAAAAGTCAAAGAATTGGAAATGGGCGGCGTAATCTATGACGCGGATGCCCTCATCGACCTCACCCACGCCAAAGGTCATGCCAATTGTGGCTATGGCGGTGCCATCAAAAACATCGCCCTCGGTGGTTATTCCGGACCCACACGATGGAATCGCATTCATGGGGTCGAAAATGTCGGTCGTTGGTATGATCCCAAAAAATGCTCACCCGAACATGCTCAAATACTTGTCGAAGCCTGCCCCTATAATGCGCTCTCCTATGACAAAGAAAAAGATAAACTCAACATAATGCGATTTCGCTGCCACTATGACAACTGCACCGAATGCATCAAAGCTGACAAAGATGTAGGTTGTCTCAATCTCCAACCCAAACAGTTTGAAGCCTTTCAAGAAATGATGGCCATTGCTGCCAAACAAGTTCTTGAAACCTTCGATAAAAACAAACGTTTCTACATTAACGTCGCCTTAGACATCACACCTCATTGTGATTGCATGGGTATGATTCAACCGGCTATAGTACCGAATATTGGAATCTTGGCTAGTCGAGATATTGTTGCTGTTGAACAAGCCACTCTCGATTTAATAGCCAAAAAAGGATTACTGGAGAGTGAAATTCCTCCGTATTTCAAACATGCGAATCTTGATCCGGAAGCGGATCTTCATCCGTTTCAGCGGTTATGGGGTCCGTATAAGGATCCATATGGAGTAACGAACCATGCTGAACAAATGGGTATGGGCTCGCGTAAATATAAACTGGTTGAAGTGCTTGCTGCGAAGAAGACTTTGAAAATGGATCCACCGAAACAAGAATTCGAAAGAATGCCATCATTTTACTAAAATCATACGAAACTAGGGACTCAGGGCTTAGGCCCTTAGGGTTCTCTTTTTTTTCATCGAGCTGGGTGTATGTAGATGAACGTTTTGAAAAGAAGGATTTTTATATGTTTGATTAAGTGATGTCCGTAGAGGCTTGAGCAGATGATAGGTGTTCACTTTCCTAACGGACTACCAACCGTTTAAGACCACCCGCTCCCTTTTTACTGCTCAAAGTCTTCTAGTTCTATCATTCCAACATCAGTTGAGTGGTGGTTTCAAAGGCAGGTGAAAGTATGACCAAGAAATCCAAGAAGTCGCCGAAGAAAGAGAATGCAGACCAGGAGGAAATTGTCACTTTTCATTTTGATAAGGTCGACGAGTTTTCTACTTGGTTTACTGAAATCAACAAACGAGCTGAACTTTCCGACCAACGGTATGGTGTGAAAGGACTCGTTGTATTCCGTGCGTGGACAACGGTCACATTGAAAATCATGTACCGGTTATTGGAAGAAGATTTAGAACGTCACGGGCATCTTCCAGTCATTTTCCCTGCCTTAGTCCCTGAAACAAATCTCCTCAAAGAAGCAGAGCATGTGGAAGGATTTGCTCCGGAAGTCTTTTGGTGTACACGTTCAGGGCAAGATAACGTCTTTGAAGAACCCCTTGCATTACGTCCAACTAGCGAATCGGCTATGTATCCCATGTACGCTCTTTGGATTCGAAGCTGGCGTGACCTTCCCTTCAAACGCTATCAAAGTGTAGCTATTTGGCGGTATGATACCAAAATGACCCGCCCGTTCCTTCGTGCACGAGAATTCTACTGGATCGAAGCCCATGATGTGTTTGCTACCGCCAAAGAGGCTGAAGCCCAGGTACTCGAGGATTTAAAAATTACGAAGAATTTCGTTGAAGGACACCTAGCGATGCCTATAATTGTGCTCAAACGTCCGCAATGGGACAAATTCCCGGGAGCAGACTATACAGTTGCTGGAGAATCAATATTGCCGGATGGGCGCTTTATTCAAAATTCAACGAGTCACATGCTTGGCGATAACTTTGCTAAAGCCTATGGAGTGAAGTATGTAGACGAAAATGAAGAGGAACAATTCGCTCAACAGACCTGTTTCGGTCCTGGAATCAGCAGGATGTATGGTGCTCTTATAATTATGCACGGTGACGACGACGGCCTTATCCTCCCGTTTGAATTGGCTCCGGTACAGGTTGCTATCGTTCCGATTCCCAAGAAGGGGGCCAAGATAACTGTAGAGACACGGTGCCGTGAAATAGAGGAGATCCTTCGTAATGCTGGATTCAGAGTTTTCTTTGACAATACAGACAAGCGACCGGGTGATAAGTACTATCATTGGGAAATGCGCGGTGTTCCGTTACGGCTTGAAATAGGCAATCGGGAAGTGCAGAAAAAGACGGTGACCATCTTTCGGCGCGATTTACGAACCCGCGAGACCATTCAAGGAAAAGAGTTGGTCAAAGCTGTTAAGAAAAATGGAAGAGCTGTGACCAAGGAGCTGTGGCGCCGAGCAAAAGACCAATTTGATGGCGCCTTCCAAAACGCTGATACCTTCGAAGAAATCTGTGCAATTATTAACGACCACAAAGCTGCTCGTATTAATTTCT
>JBHLPR010000105.1:0-4226 GCA_048939245.1 Promethearchaeota archaeon
TAAGAAGCTTCTTTATAAACAGTGAATCCTCCCCAGGGATTGGTTGAACTTTATTTCTCAAAATTATGGTCTTGAACTCTTCTGAGATCTCTGATGTCATCTCTTTCTGTGATTGAATAGCTTCTAATGGATCAATCTTCAATGCTTCTTCTACTAGATCATAATTGTTGTTGATAAAGGAAAATATCAATGAGGGGGTAATTTTTCCTTCAGTGAGTTCCGGATGCCCTTCCTCGTAAACATTCCAAAACCATACTCGAAAATCCTCCTCTTGAAATTTGTCTTCATTTTCTTCAAATGCCTTGAAAACTGCCAATCTACGGGAAACCATGCTTTGTGGAATTTCATCAAGCTTGAGGTGATCACATATAGTCTTTAGCAATCTGGCTTTCTCACTGTTCAATTGAAGCTTTCTCCTGTGGTATTACAAGTTCTGATTGCCATTCTTGCAAGTTTCAATATTAGAATAGCGTAGATTCGGAAAATTTCATAGCTTGAATAATCTTAATTCTTGTTAGTTAGACCTATTAATTTGAGGAGCTCATACTTCCTTAAAAAAACATTTGTATTCTATTACCGACAAAATAGAATTCTCCATGATAAATTGCCGAAAAAGTTATCCTTAGGCTTTTAACATATGAATACAATAACAAAATCCTTTTGAAAGATTTCTCTAAGTCTTAGATTACATTTCATTTAATGGAGGATCGTTAACACAATCTAACCAAGTGAAAAGATCAGTCTAATCCTTCAATCTGACACTTCAATTCGCTTTTGTCATTTTCAGGTATCTCTCAGACTGTGTCGCAGATTTGAGAGAGGGAGATATATACCATTATTTGACTAGGGATGATCCAAGATTATCGGAATCGTGAAATGCTACCTGATAACTTTGTTTCTGCCGATATTCGACAGCAGCAGCTGCGACAATGCTTTCGACTTGGTATAGCACACCTAGATGATGCATTAATGCTATACCCAGGCTGTTTGGCTTTGATTCAGGGGGATCTACCAAGCTCAATCCTACGTTCATTCATTACTCAGCTCACGGTAGCACTACTGATGAACAACCCTAGTGTTGATCTTGCATTTGTTGATGGAGCGAATCTGTTTCCGTACTTTGAAATATCACATGAAATGAAGAAACAGGGTTTAGATCCACTTGGAATACTAGATAGGATTCAACTGTCCCGGGCATTCAATTATCACCAAATGACCGAAATCCTTTACACGAAGCTTCCTCGACTAATTGATACGAACCCCCGTGTTCGCATTGTTTTAGTACCTCAGATTTCGTCCCTTTACTTGTCAAAAGAGGCGCTTCAATATCTGGAATACGACAAACTAACGTCCACATCCTCCATTCTCGAGCTGACACAGGCGATAGGAAAGTTGAAAAGCCTCAGTTTGCAGTATGACTTGGTTGGAATAACAACTGCAGAAAAAGCGCCTCATTCAAACCACAAAGCCCTTGGAGGGACATTTCTGTCGCATTCCGCTACTGATATCATTCAAGCAGCAGTGGCTCCTGACAGTAATCGACAGAATTACACACTTCTTTTCACTGTCCAAAAAGGTGGGCCAACTGTCCAGGTAAAACTCTCGTACATAGCGAGAAGGGAAGAAGAGCCTCAAGTACCGTTAACTCAATTTTGGTGATTCTTATGGGCCGAACTTTACCATCTTACCGAAGAATGCTAGAGAGGGAGCGTACTCTTTGGCAGGCACATTATGCAAATCGTTTACGTGAACCATATCGAACTGCTTTCACAGATCTGTGGTTGTTTGCCTTTCAACTCGCAGACGCTGCATCCGCAAACACGCGTCCAATAGTCTTTGATAATGTTGTGATGTCGATGCTGATCGGGCAACACTCCGAGATACAGAAGTTAAAGGATGAACTGACCAGATTGAAGAAAAAACTGATGCAAAGCACAGATAATGATCATAAGAGGGAGACTTAGCCACTAATTGGAACTCTCAATATGTCTCAGATCCGCGCATGGCTCCACGAAGTTGAAGCTACCGATTGGGGGGTCAATACATACTGGATCACCGAGAAGAAGGTTATCCGAGCTTTTTATCCTCTCACGGCTGAATTCTTTCTTGCAAAAACCGATCCTTACACCGAAAAACAACTACTGAGTCATCCACAAATTGAAAGCATAGAAAGAGTGTCGAAGTACCTTTCTATCCATGACCAGAAACCGTCGAGTGTTTTGTGTATTCGAGTCAACCCTCGTCGAATCCGAGCTACCTATGAGGACTTACGTAAGTATTGGGGTGAATATCTTCACAATGCAGATTTGAGCTTATGGCAACAGTTCTGCTTTCAGACAAAACTTTTTCCTTATGCTTATGCAAAGATCGATATCAGCAATAGAAAGCTGAAGAACTGGCAGCTGCTTGAGTCTTATACTCAAATGGATTATCAACCTGTACCATTTCGGGTTCTCTGGTTCCAACCTTTCTTCGAAGATTCTAATCTTTCTCGGGGAAGAATAACGAAGATATTGATACGGAGATCAGTAACTGATCAAGAAGAGGAGCCAATTGTCTTCGAAGAACAGAAAGAAGCCGAGATCATTCGTAATAGCATCCAATACATTCAACAGGTTGATCCTGATCTTTTATTTACACGAGGAGGGGATACTTTTGTTCCAATTATCGCAGAGCGTTCCGTACGGATTGGGGAAGGCCATTTGCGTATTGGTCGCGGTTTTCGTCCCTTGAGAAGCTATGTACGACGACAGAACGCAGGTAGTAGAGGCCACAGTTACATGTCGTACGGGCGGGTGTTTTACTCTCAGCACGGGGTTTATTTCGACGGAGGGAGGCATCACTACGATGTGGGAAATAGTTTCATGTGGAAAGACGGGAATATCGCAGGAATTCATGAATTAGTGCGATTAGGATGTAGTGATCCTCAGCGCATTGCTCGTGGCACCATAGGAACCACCTTATCCGCCGTACAGATGCGAACCGCTTATTATCGGGACATACTCATTCCTGCGAGAAAAGCAGATCCAGAATCATTCCGTCCTGCTTGGACCATGGAAACCGATGTAGGAGGGCTTGTGTTTTCTCCTCGAGTTGGGTTCCATGCAAATGTAGTCGAACTCGATTTTCTCTCGATGTATCCTAATATCATGGTTCATAGAAATGTTTCCCCCGAAACAGTCAACTGTACGTGTTGTACGAGTACCAAAAGACAGCGTGTACCTCTTACCAGTTACCATGTTTGCACAAAAAGACCTGGTATCATTAGTCTTTCACTCAAGAATATCTTACGCCGCCGCCAGTATTATAAGGCAAAGCGAAACGTCCATCCAGATTATGATAGACGACAGAAAGTGCTTAAGTGGCTTTTAGTAACTTGTTTTGGATATACAGGCTATAGAAACGCACGATTTGGGCGTATTGAGTCACATGAGGCGATCTCGGCGTACAGTCGACATGGGTTAACCCTCACCCAGCAAATCGCCTCGCGTTATGGGTTGGAGGTTGTAGCTGGCATTGTGGATTCAGTCTGGATGAAAAATCCCGAAGAAGAGCCGCTCCCACTAGATATGGTGCGTGAGTTACGGCAAGAAGTAGCCGACACTGTCAAACTTCCAGTTGAACATACCTGCGACTATTACTGGATCATTTTCTTGCCTCGTCGTCACGAACCAGGGATAGGGGTACTAAATCGATATTATGGCCTGAAGACAGACGGATCATTTCGCATTCGTGGTATTGAAATCCGTCAGTCAAGTAGTCCTCCCCTCGTCAAGAAGCTCCAAATGAATATGCTAAACATCTTAGCTAAAGCTAGATCAAGAGAACAGTTTCAAATAGCCAGTCAACGGGCTGAGAAGTTTATGAAGAAATGCAGCGAAGAGTTGGAAGCAGGAAAAGTTCCTCTTGAGGAATTATTAATAACCATTCGTCCTTCACGCTCACCTGATGAATATGTCAATAATTCTCGACAAGCGATTGCAGCTAAGCAGTTAGCTGCTTTAGGGCTAGATGTCGAACCTGGGATGAAGATCAGTTATCTTATCTTAGATGCTCATGCGAAAGATTACAAGAAACGAGTGAAGGCTGAACAGCTTTTAACAGGAGATGAGCACTATGATGTCGATGAATATCAAAAATTAATGATCAGAGCCTATGAGAACTTAATCCCTCCTGAATTTAACAAAGAAAACCCAACATTAGAATCGTTTTGGCCTGGGCATGTA
>JBHLPR010000015.1:0-42277 GCA_048939245.1 Promethearchaeota archaeon
TGATTGTATTGGCACTCATTTTCAGCCACTTTTCATCAAGTTTGAGTTCTTTGGGTGTTTTAGCAGTCTCTTCAGAAATGGCTCCCGCTTCTTTGAGTGTCTTTTTAGTACGCTCCAATACCCATGCTGCATAAGCTGCTACTGCCAATTGAGTCACCTCCTTATCCTGTCAATCTATTTATCAGTTCTTAGCAACGAAGGTTCCCAGCTGCTCCGTATCATAATTGCAGAGTTCAATATGACGATCAGCACCATACCAAATATCTCTACACAAATTTACGATGCCAAAGGCTCGTTCAGCAAAGATATGACCTTCTAGAGCTATCTCTATACCTACAGTAATGAAAAATCCTGCCACTACGAGCCATGCATATTCCCATTTTCTCATCATGAAAACCTAAGCTAAGTTGCTCTAAACATTCTAGGTATTACAGATGCCTTTAAACAGCTGTGGATTAATTCTCCATAGCTTTCATATGTCGTGCTACGAAAAATTCATTTTCAGAAACTTCTTTGTATTCCGAAGAAATCCACTCAAATGCTTTTTGTCTAAATTTTATGAGCCAGTACAGCGGCAATTTCATCTGTTAAATCTTCAATATTGAGTCTATACTCACGTTGAGCCGCTGAACCCCGTCTTGTTAGATTTCCTTCTTTATGCATACGTGAAAGGTACGTTGATGCGGTGGCCAGTGGTATTGGAGAATGAAATGTGTGATCGTATAGTTCTTGGATGTCCTTTGAAGTGAACCAACCGTGACGACAATTCCTCAAGACAATATAACGAACCTTTTGTCGGACGGTCCAGGAATCAACATCTAGAATTTCAGGTGGTGTTATGGTTGCTTCAGGTGATGAAACTGCTTCTTTGTTACTTTTTAGCGCGGTGGAAATAGAATCGATGATAGAAGACGGAAGGCCATCGGTGAAGGTAATAGTTATGTCACACGTCTTTCCTTCTATGGCTAATCCTTCGATGGTGATTTTTTGTTTCCGTTTCTTCATTGATCCATACCCCGTCATAGTCTAATTGGCTCTCCATATCCCATCTAGTTTGGCGTGTTCACAATAATAAAAGTGTGACGGTGTGAACTAATCTCTTAGTTACACAACCGCAATACCTAGAGCCGGGTTATTAAGCGTCTATCAAGGTTTAGATAATCTTAGAGATTCAAATTAGTAAAGGAGCAAAATAAGGTTTCTAAGGGTTTATTTTTGAATTCTAGGTGATTTTTCCAATATTTACGCTGGTTCACAAGTTGTTAACAGATACACAGTTTTTTCAACGTAAATGGGGCTTTAGAATATAGTTCCAGTGGAAATAAAGGGGGGAGTCAATGTTAACATAGAAATAATGATGAAATACAATTATTCATCCAAAATCTCTCGTTATTAGCCTTATTGGTCAACCAAAGTTAACAACTTTCGCGCCAAATGTGAACAAATTAACTATTATTAATTAAAAAAACAGTTTGAGTAGTATCCTTTTCTACGAAACCCTAATATGGAAGGTAGTAGAATCTCCAAAAGAAACGCTAGTATTTCCTTTGCGTTGTTGTGGAGGACCACTTGTTATGGACGACCCTCGGCCTCTTGACCGTATTTTTGAAAGACTTAGTTCAGGTCCTACACTCATAGAAGATCGAAAAGTGCTCTGGCATTCATTCGTACCAGATGTCTTGCCTCATCGAGATGATCAAATCACCCAAATTGGTAGTATACTGGCATCTGGTCTTAAAGGGAGTCGTCCGTCAAATGTGTTTGTCTATGGGAAACCTGGTACTGGGAAAACCGCTGTGACTCGTTATGTACTCCGAGAGCTTGCTACAAAATTCGGAGAATTACAGTTACCGTTCAAAGCGGTTTATCTTAATTGCCGTAATGTTGATACCGATTATCGTGTACTTGCCAGAATATGCGCTGAATTGGGCCAAAAAGTACCCTTTACAGGTCTGCCTACCGATGAGGTACATTCTCGACTCATAGACTTGCTAGAAAGCCAAGATTTACTAACCATTATTGTGCTGGACGAAATAGACAGGCTTGTCTTGAAAAGTGGTGATGATACCCTCTACAAACTTACTCGAATCAATTATGACCTTTCCAAAGCACGTGTTAGTTTGATTGGTATCTCAAACGATTTGCGATTCCCCGAATATCTTGATTCAAGGGTGCTAAGCAGTCTAAGTGAGGAAAAAGTGATTTTTCATCCCTATACCGCTTTACAATTACAGGATATCTTACGACGTCGTAGTACGAGAGGCTTAAAGGATGGCATTTTGGAAGAACCTGGGGTGATTAACCTTTGTGCGGCTCTAGCAGCAAGGGAGGAAGGCGATGCTAGACGTGCGCTCGATCTCTTACGTGTCGGCGTGGAAATTGCCGAGAGGGAAGGTAGTAGTCAGGTGAAGGTAGAGCATGTAGAAAAAGCGCGTTTAAGTATTGAGCGTGATACTGTTCTCGAAGTGCTACGAACTCTCCCTGTTCAACAGAAATTGGTACTCTATGCAGTGTATTTACTAGAACGTCATAAACATCCTCATCCGGTAACTGGGGAGGTCCAAGATGTTTATGGTGACCTTTGTACGCAGCTTGGTATGGATCCTTTGACACAAAGACGTGTAAGTGATCTCATAAATGATCTCGACGCCATTGGTCTTGTAAATGCAAAGGTTGTTAGTAAGGGTAGGTATGGGCGAACAAAGAATATTCGACTAAGTGTGCCAAAGAAAATGGTTTCAGATGTACTGGAACGTGATAGTAGAATAAAGACCCTTTCCAGTTATGTGCCTAAAAACTTGGATAAATAACCAATCTACTAGGAGTCCATTTCATGTATATTATACCACAAAATCCTCTCGCCTTGATAGCTTATGCATTTCGTGCACTGGCAAAAACCAAGATGTCAGTACAACAATTGGTATTCTTTATCTCCTTTGACCTGCGAAAACTTCCTCCCTCCCAGATTCGAAATCAAATACACATTCTTCATGCGAAAGGACAATTAGAAATTGAAGACGACATGGTCCAGCAACCCTCCAAAGTGGACCTTGAACCTGAAGCATCTCCTCTAATTTCATCTAAGGATTTGGGACAGCAGCTTCGGCTTTTTGTAAGCTCTTCCCGTCTTTCTCGTGCAGTTGGTATGGATGATCAGGCCATCGAATTCCAGCGCCTTTCCAAAGTTCCTTTGAAAATCAAAGCCACCGTTCATGGATCGAGTGAATATATGCTCGAATTAGATGAGCAAGCAAGAAAGATTATCCATGACTGTCCTGACTGGAAAAGAGTGAGTGTCCTTCATAGGTTATGTAAACACGTAGCAAAGCTCATTTTATTATTAGAAAAGAATGAAGCCCTACGTATTCTCAAATCTCTGCAAGAAAATCCTTGGGAGTTTATACAAGATTAAGTGAAGTTTAATGTTTTAACATTCAGCGTTTTCAAGTTCACTAGAGGTACAATCCCTGGTGTAGGCTCGATTCCGATTAGTTTCTGATACTTGGTTTGACTCTGAAACGTTCCTGAGTTAATCAATAGAGTCTTCCGATAACTTCCTACGCTCATAACATGAATGTGACCACAGTGAAGAATGTCGGGAACTTCGTCAATGACCAACCAATCTCTAGGTTCTGCAACTATCGTTGTACTTTTGCCATAAATAGGGGCAAGATGTCGACCACGTAGCATCTCACGCATCGCTGCAAAACTTGCCTCCACTTCAGGTTTTGAAAGCGCCGCCATGATATCGACAAGGCTATCACCATGATAGATCATGAGGTTAACACCGTGAAGGGTTACCTGAGCTGGACATCCTAGAGAGGTTATCGACAAACCTGAATCTCGTAATGGTTCTAAGAAACGATTCTCGATGGCTGGTCGTGGGATGGCTACACGGACCCCATCATGGTTTCCAGGGGTAATGATGAGGTTAATGTGTTTAGGAATTTCTCGGAGGAATTGATGAAGTCCGTTAAATTGGCTGTCAAGATCAAAAAGCGTAATTTCAGATAGTTGGTTTGGGTATACCCCAATTCCATCAACCAGATCCCCGTTTATTACAATGTATTTCACAGAATCGGCTAGTTTCACATGTTCTTCATCACCTTCATTGCCCTGAAGCCAATCTATTAACCTTTGAAATACTTTGTCTAAGAAGTGCTGGCTTCCAAAATGGATATCTGAAAGAAGCAATACACTGAGATCTTCTTTTGCTCGATTATTTCTTCGGTTGGATGGAATATCTGGTAAGTACAAATCTTTTGCAATGAGTATTTCGGAGCTAATTGGGGTTCCTTCTATAACGAGAACTTGGTCGAGTAAAATTAGATTCGCTTTATTCAATATTTTTGGGTCGCGTTGTTGGATTATTACAGTAATTCTTCCAGTCGGGTCTTCTACTTCGAGTGCAATATTGCCACTTCTTGTGGGGGTTTTGTTGGTTACTATTCCGATGATTTTGACAGTCTTTTCTTTTACCTGAGATTTATTTGTCTCGCTTGCATATTTGATATCGATAATACCCTTTCCATCTACTCGCTGTGAAATGATATCTCGTAGCCTATAGTATCTGTCCAGAAAATTTTTGGAAAAATCATCAATTGTACCTTTACTTTTTAGTTCTGGTGTAGGATCTTTTAGGACTTGGATATCAGCTTTGATTCCCTCAGCTAATCTCTTTGAGCTGGTAGGTTTAGGGATTTGAAGTTCTTGGTCATTTTTCCCTTTTGGAGAATCAGTCTTTGTCGGTTCATGTACTGGACTCTGAAAATGTGATGGCTCTAAAACGGGTGTATCGGAAGGATGAATAAGATCCGAGGCTAGGAAGCGGTCGACAATTTGTTGTGGGGTTTTTTCCGATTGCAACATATCCAAAGTCTCTGGGCTAATTTGGAAACCAGCCTTGAGTAATTTCGAGATTGCTTTTTGGACATTTGGCTCCTTATTTAACACCCTGTTTCGCCTTAGTGAGTAGGTTCTTTATTCTTTATGTAAATGTTTGTTGAGATGATATCATAAGGAACTTCGGAGATAAATACGTAAAGACAGTTCTTCGGTGGTATTTATGGAAGCACGGAAATTACAGCGTGTTGGTGCATCGTATCTTTTATCAGTACCGAAACAATGGGTTGATACCAATGGCTTGAAAAAAGGGTCAATGGTATTGGTTCATGAACGAGCCGATGGTATGCTGATAATTGATCCTGGATTGGCTGAGAAACCACTCCGTCAACGAAGTAAGATTTCAGACCCCTCAAATGTGGGAAGAGAGATTCTTGCCGGGTATTTGGCAGGGAATGACGTAATCGAGATTAATTTAGGCAAAGCAATGACTCCAGCCTTGAAACGAGAGGTTAAACGGATGGCTGGTTTTCTTGTGGGTGTTGAAATCATGGAAGAAGATGCGTCTAAGATGACTCTTCAATGCCTTATCCCGAGGAGTATTGATGCCATTACCTATCTGCGTCGCACATATGGTATCGCAGCAAAAATGCATGAAGATGCAATCCGCGCCTTTATCCGTAATGATCAAGAATTAGCCCAAGATGTAATCGAGCGAGACCGTGAAGTGGACCGTCTATATTTTCTCGTTGTCCGTCAACTTAGAAAAGCCATCTCATCTCCAATTGGAGATCTTCTCCTTTCGCCCCTAAACTTGTTAGATTATCGTCTTGTGGCTAAGGAAGTAGAGGCCATCGCTGATGGATGTGCAAGCATCGCTGAGCAAGTTCTTACAGCGGATTATCGGTTACCCCCTCCGCAGTTCTCACGTGTATTAACGAAATTAAGTGAACAAGTTATTCAAGCACATCGTGAAGCAATAACTGCAGTTTTACAACAAGATAATGATCGAGCACGACTGGTAATCGCGTTACAAGAACCCATCAACACGCTTGTTATTGAAAACACAGAGGTCCTTGCAAAACAAGATACCACAATATTACCTGTTTATGATCGTGTGGTTCATAACCTTGAACGCATTTTCGAATCCAGCATTGACATTGCTGATTTAGTAATTTAGTAGACGCAAGTGGCGCGGAGTAAGGGATTTGAACCCTTGCGACCAAAAGGTCACTGGATGACTCGTTTCAACTCGAGTCCAGCGCGTTACCGCTCCGCCAACTCCGCAGAACACTAGATTATGATTTTCGTGCCCAATAAACATTATTTTCCTTTCCATAAAAATACGAAAACACCCAAAGACTTTACTTCAAGAGACCATTTTTCTCGATAGGGTGAACACCCGTGACTTTAACTAAAGATGTCATAGCTATTCAAAGAAAATACAAAATTATCGGACGTGAACAAATCCTTACCCAATGTCTCGCCGCTGATAATGCGAACAAGCACTTACTCATCGAAGGGCCTGTTGGTGTTGGCAAGACCACTATCGCGTCTGCAATTGCAACACATTTAGGTCGAACGTTTCAACGCATAGATGGCGATGAACGGTACACATCCGCTAAGCTGGTAGGATGGTTTGATCCTCCAGTTGTACTGAAAGACGGGTATAACCGTGACACATTCATTCCCGGTCCCTTAGTCGAGACTATGGAAAGTGGAGGAATTCTATTCATTAACGAACTCAATCGTATGCCAGAAGCCACTCAAAATACCCTTCTACCAATTATGGACGAAAATCGTCTCCACGTCCCTAAACTAGGAAAAATAAATGCAAAGAATGGCTTCCGTATTATCGCAACACAAAACCCTGAAGCCAGTGTAGGCGTCACACCTCTGGGCGAGGCACTCCGTGACCGTTATGTATGGCTCTACTTAGATTATCATACTGAGGCAGAAGAGCGAGAAATTGTGAAAACCAACACAGGGATTAGAGATGAGACTGTGATAAACATTGCCGTAGCAATCTCTAGAGCTACTCGCGATTATACCGATATTCGGCGAGGTGCTAGTGTTAGAGGTGCCTTAGATATCGCGAGTCTCTACACTCAACTTCCTGGTGAAGGATATTCCATCTGGGAACAAGCCGCCATTATGTCTTTGGTGCCCAAAATCGAACTACACGATAATACTCAAAAGTCTCCAGTTGAAGTCGTCAAAATCTTGGTGAAAGCTGTTTTAGCAAATTTTTGACCACCGAGGAGGGTTCTCCCTCCGATGACGTGCCCATTGTGCTTTCCGGGGTTCTCTCTGATGAAAAGCTCTTCGAATCTGAAATCCGAGCCAACGGACGAGATTTTCAATACTACTTGCGGCTCGGACGTAGCTTTGATTATTCTACTACAAAACAAATGGCAGAAATCGCTATCGAACTTGGCAATGTCACCGCCCTACAAGCACTTGCCCAGCTGCAACCCATAGCTACTAGCCAGGCAATCTCTACCCAAGATGGGGTCCACCTCCTTGCTAAATCCGCTCGCGATGGAAATGTCGCTGCCCCCCTTCTATTCTTTCAACTCCGAAATCAAATACGCGGGCAATATCGTCAAACTTTCCGACAATTGGCACGAGCGACAATCATCCACTCTGCACTCCGAATAAGTGGAAGGGGTCTTCGGCCGGAAAGAATCAAACAGATCCCATTTCAACCAGGCCTCGACGAATTTGACCTTGATGCCACATTAGAAGAAACCTTACTGAAAGCAGACTACATGAATTACACTGACATTGTAGGTATTGAACGCGTTGCACGGAAAAAAGTTGGGACAATCATCCTCGATACTTCTGGCTCCATGGCTGGACCCAAGCTCTTAACCGCTGCTACAGCTGCAGCAGTCGCTGCTTACCATCTTCGCCACGACAAATATGCCCTTATCGTATTCAATACAGTAGCAAACACTATCAAAACCATGGAACAACATACCACGATCGATCAGATTGTTGATACCATTCTCGACACCGAACCAGCGGGCTATACCAACATCTCCGACGCCCTCAAACTCGCATATAACGAGTATCAACGTGCTCATCGATACGAATCATGGGCTATCCTCATCACCGATGGCATCGCAAACCGCGGTGGTTCTCCCAACCCTTGGGCCCGGAAATATCACAATCTCCACGTTCTCCAAACACCAGGAACACATCCCCAAGGAGAAGAAACCTGCCAAGAAATCGCCCGAATCGGTCGTGGCCGTCATCTTAAAGTTAATTCCTATACAGAAGTCCCACGCGCTCTAAATCATTTGCTCAGACAAACCTAACTGCACTTCACAAAAATAGAGTAACATAAAATCAATTAAAGTGGACCAGGTTCATCACCAGGAGCTGGATACATACACTTCACCAATGATGTCTGTCGAAATGGGTATTTAATCACCACAAATGTTTCGCACTATAGTATCAAATTAATTCTATTACAAACAAGCATCACCAAAAAAGGCACAAAGCTTAAATCGACTACACGGGCTCATCTGTAACATTAATACACTAGCGGGGTGGGGTAGCCAGGATATCCCGCGGGGCTCATAACCCCGAGATCAGTTGTTCAAATCAACTCCCCGCTACCATTGCCTTTTTTCAGCGCATTTCCACAGTTCACGCAAAAGAAATAGTGGCCGTGCCCGACTGCCAGACTATACACCCGGCACACTTCCGGACCCTCAACTGGCAGCCGGATCCCACAACGGGAGATGTGCAATCCGGAACCAACCAGGCATCCTATCGGTTTGTGAATTGCACACCGCGTAGCCACCCGGATCACGATTAAACAGTCGTGTCACCATTCCATATAATAAATCCTAGAAAAACTCCACATCACTAATTGGTTTTTAGCTCCGAATACTATTAAGAAGGTGCTCCCTATGTCCTCAAAGCTCATGGGAGAAATAGAACAGGAACCTTTCATCAATGACCCCCAAAACGCCTCCATCACAAGCAAATCCCCTCGATTCTTACAAAGCGGAAGTCATCAACACCTTCAATAATATCGAAACTACCATTGAAACCACACTCGGATCCCCAGCTGTCGACCACTATACAACAATCACTTTCATACCTGTTCCCCTCAAACTCAGCGGACCCCGATTCGGTGCCACAGAACGGAAAGATATTACAAACCAATTAATTCTCGAACTCTCCCAAGAACTACTCACTCAATACTCGAAATACCTCAACCTAATTATATGGCGCGAAGCCTATCTCCTCCATCTCCCTGAAAGCATCCGTCAAATCCCCCAAGCCGCTGACCTTGGGTTGTATTGCTACTATAGATATGCCCTCAGAACAAAAAAGCAGAGAAATCAGTTCCTCCAACTCTGGCAAACAGTTTCACCACCAATCGATTACACATTTTATCGCTATTACCCGACTGCAGGGTTTGAATACTTCGACAATCTTGTTGATGGAAATTTTCTTAAAATGGCAAAAAAATGGTTCAAGCCTTTCATCCAATTAACAACACCCATAGGCCAGGAAATATTCACGGAGAGTCTTGAGCGATGGATGTTCAATTATCATCGTATATTACGTCCAATAGAAATCAAAATCCTTCGTGGTTTGAATGATTGCCTGACCTGCTCGCAAATAGAATTAGCAGACACTCTCAAACTCCGTCAACCCACCATTAGTCAGGTTATCAAAAGATTAGCAAAAAAGCACCTATTGCGATTCATTATTTTCGAAAATTATCCTAAACTTGGACTCCAACCAATTACAGTCAAATTTACCTCAAAGAAATTCAAAGTAATTGATTCTTTGACGAGGTTATTTTCAAGAATTCGTTACTCACTAGCTATGCAGGTTTTTGATGAACATCTTCTAGCTTCCTTCCTGATTCCAACTGAAAGAATAACAAGATTTCACCGATGGTTAAAACAGGTCTCATCAAGCTTTGATCTTTCAAGTCCAGAGCAAGGATTAATTTCAGAAAGAATGCATGCACGCAACTTTAACCTTTACAATCCTCAAACAGGAGGATGGTCATCAGAGACTGAATCGCTTATTGAAAATTTTTCAAGACTAATATCTGAAAAATTAGCGTCACATCTACCCCCAATCAATTCATTCAAATTAGCACCACCTCATATCAAAAGAATCCTTGAATTAAAACCGCAAGATTTCATCTATATTCAAAGAGCGACTGAAGCCTATCTCACCACCAGACATGTGAAATTCATTGAATCTCATGAATTGCGTGAAGCTGGCTACAAAGAATCAGAACATATGGCTTATCGACGTCGTGTAAAATATTTAGAAAAAAGTGAACTAATTAGTCCACCACTTGGAATCGGATTATTAAACATTGGATTGAATGCAATAATTCATTTATATCTTGATTCTTCAAAAGAGGAAACACGACGGATTTTTACAGCATTTCAGCTATTTCCACATCTTTCTTGTATGTTGTTGAATAATGGAACCGGTGTTGCGTCTCTTCCTGTTCCTTCATCAATTGCAATTTCATTAACGGTATCTTTAGAAGCTCTTTTTAGATCAATAGGTATTCCTGCAGTCTTAACATTGAAACCCGCATGGAATGCTTATGGATGGAATTTTCCTCCAGTCTTAAATTCAACGAATTATGATTTCGAAACCAACAGATGGATTTGGACCAAAGACACGTTGCCCACACCACGAATCTAAGTATAATTACAAGCGTTTCAATTTGTTGTCTGTCTGTTGCATAAAAAGACTCGTAGAAACTAGTTTTTTGTCCGATTTATTGCAGGCAATTTTTGGTCTTTAAAACAACCATTCAGAGTTGAGAACTTACTGAACATAAACGGAGGCATCCTATTATGTGGCCCCCATCTCGTCCTGAACCATTCTAAAATTGAATTAAGAATTTATAGGCATCCTATTATGTGGCCCGCATCTCGTCCTGAACTTAATCAGAAATAAAACTCAAACCGCGTATTACCTAAACGCTCTTGTAGAAGGGAACCCGATTTGGGTTCCTTTTCTCCTTTTTCGATAGGAAACTAACTATTTCCTCTTAAATCATGTTCCTAGTGATTCTTTATCAGCATTGAAATCGGAAAGTAGAATTACCCTCAATTCCTTGTATAGCCATTATCTGGATGGATGGCTAGCCGGTGTCATCTGAGTCTCGTGAGCTTACAAAAAAGTTTCATCGCAAACAAGAACAATTAGCCAGTAAGCTTAGCATTGAACCCCTACCTCGACAGAAAGACCGAATTAGCCGTCTCAGATGGGGTACCACTCCCTTAAACTTTACACACCCACGTTTTGGCGCCGTCGAAACCCAATCGACCGACCGACCCCGTAGTTGGTGGCATGTCAGTCTGGCCCAGGATCTTAATGATGTCGATGAATATATCTTGGATTGGGTGCTTTGGCGGGAAGCCCTCCTGAACTTTCTGCGGCCCCACCTACGCCATATCCCTGAAGCCGCTGATCTCGGTCTCTATGCTGGTCTCCAATACGGCGGTTACAAAGAATCCAACCTTGAAGCACTTACTGCACTCTGGAAACAGGTTTCCCCGCCTCAGCACTACCAGCATTACATCTACGATGGGCCATTTGGCTTTCCCCTTTTTGACCAAGTTGTATCAGGCACCTTCTTACACCGCGTCATCCCCTGGCTCAATACCCTACGCCCAACAGCCACCAGTTTATGCTTACTCACCTCAACTTATACCGCAGCCTTAGAACGCTGGATGCTCGAAACCCATATCCCCCTCACCGAGTCCGAACACACTATCCTATTGACTCTCAGCCACCTTACCAAACCCCCCCACCAAAGTCGCCTTGCCGACCAACTGAACATGAGTATCTCCGGGCTCAGCCAACATCTTACCACCCTCGCTCAGCGCCACGCACTTCGACTTAACCATTTCATCAATCTCCCCCTCATTGGCCTCACTCCCTATGAACTCCTAATCCACACGCCCAATCATACTACCCGTAAAAAAGTAATTAATATTCTCAACCAAATTCCATACACTTGGTTCATCAACCCAATCCAAAATACTCGCCTCCATTGCCGCATCTTTATCCCTACCACTAATGCTACTGAATTCCAAGACTGGTTGACTACACTCGCTAGACACTACGATTTACACCCAATCGAGCTATTTCGTACTGGTGACATAATTCAAACATGGAACCTATCCATTTACATTCCTAACCATGGATGGCTGAATGATTTAACATACCAACTGAACCAAATACATAACATCTTCAACGACCAGTATGAATCCCCACTCCCCATCGCATCCCTATCAACGATGTCCTATGACCTCGTCGAAAACAGTCAACAATACCCGATTGCTTTGCGTCCAGAAGATTTTACCTACTTTCTTCGCGCTGCTGATA
This sequence comes from Promethearchaeota archaeon, assembly GCA_048939245.1. Taxonomy (GTDB): domain Archaea; phylum Asgardarchaeota; class Hermodarchaeia; order Hermodarchaeales; family Hermodarchaeaceae; genus Hermodarchaeum. The sequence continues at coordinate 12,241 of JBHLPR010000015.1, forward strand.
TCCACCGAATCACCGATCGCATCACTCCCCAAGCTTCCAAGGAACTCCGCCAAGCCGGTATCACTGATAGCGCCCACATGGTTTACCGACGACGTATTAAGCAATTAGAAAAAATGCAGATAAGCAGCTCAAAGGGAATGTGGATGCTACACATCGGTTTAGACACAATTATCCAGCTCTACATATTCGAACATCGCACCACCACGCTGCAGCTAATAAACACTTTACAACTGCTACCACGTCTAAACGGGTTGGTATTCGAAAATGGATATGGAGTCTTGTTCATCTTAACTCCAAATGAAATCGCTGTAGATGTACTATCATTTATTCGAAAACTCATTGTTCAAAACGATCTAAATGTCTTAATAATTACTAAACCTGCCTGGCAAGCCTCAAGCGGGTTTGGATATCCTGTCAACTTAGATAATTATGATTTTAATGAAAAAGGATGGAAGTGGGAACGAACTACTTTACCAAATATTAGAGGTAAGTAACTCGTTCCAAAAAAATCCAATTTAGTTTTATGAAGGAAACGGATCACGTTGAGGGTACATTTTTCTTCATGCCTCCAAGGGTATTACTTAATCTTTTGGAGGAAATTTACTTTTTAAAGGTCGAAAAAGAGTCGCAAAAAATCGATTTACATCCTAAAAATATGGGGTTTTTTTTGCGGAAAATAACTTTGGTAAAAAAAATCAATGAAAAAGGAGTCTTGTATAACGATCAGTGAAAATGACTTCGAAGATAGTAAACACTAACTTACTATTGCGCACTTCTCATCAGAACGCTATGAAGCAGGGAGGAGCGTAGATTAACTTGGTTCCATTGAGAGAAAAATGGTGGCTGGGACGGGATTTGAACCCGCGACCACTCGGTTATCAGCCGAGTGCCCCACCAGGCTGCCCAGATACCCACAACAGGTATCTTCTAGGCCACCCAGCCACGAAACATGTGCTGTGTGGGGCGTTTGGTTGCTTATATGAGTTTTGCCAACGAATCAATCGGGAATTGGAGTGGTGGAGTGACCGGGACTTGAACCCGGAACCTCGTGCGTGCGAGGCACGCGATCTACCATTGATCTATCACCCCATGGGTTCCGAGGCTATTTGTGTGGAGGTATTTGTGTGTTATCCTTTACATGGAACTTTAATGCTTGGATATTGTGCATGCGCTTGAGGTCCTCACTGTAAGGTTTGAGGAGGTTTGATGCTGTAACAGTGGTGAGGGTGTCTCTGAGGCTCATCTTATGGTCCTTTTTGTGCTTCCAGATATCAGCGTTGAATTGAGTGAGAGTGGCTGTTGGGTGCTCCTTGGATATGCCTTTAAGAGGTTCAGGAAAGTGGTGCTTGTGAATTGAGGTCTTTTTATCATAGAGTTCTCGGTGAATTTTATCAGTGATGTAGGGGCAGATGGGGGCGAGAAGCTTTAGGATAGCGTTGAGAACCTTATGTAGGGTATACCATGCAGCGGCTCGTCCAGCTTCACTCTTCTCGGAATAGGCGCGCCCTTTAACCAGTTCTAGATAATGGCTGGCGAAGAGGTCCCAAGTGAAGGTGCGAAGTTCGCGGGAGGGAATGATGAAATCTAACTTGGTATAGCCTCTCTTTGACTTTTGGATGAGTTGGTTGAGTTCGGAGAGAATCCAATGGTCTGCGGGTTGAAGATCGATGTTTTTGTCAGTAGGTTGAGGAAATCCAGAGATGAATCGTGAGATATTCCAAAGTTTGGTAAGGAAGCGATGGGCACCGGCTAGGCGCCCTTCATTGAATCGAAAATCGGAGCCAAGGGAAGCTTCGAGAGCCCCCCAAAGGCGGAAGGCGTCAGCACCGTATTTGTCAATGAGGGGGTTGGGATCGATGGTGTTGCCACGGGATTTGCTCATGGCTTCACCTTTTTCATCGAGTCCATGACCACTGATCCAGACATAATGGAAAGCGGGGGCTTGGAAGAGTTGGTAAGTGCGGAGAATCGAGTAGTAGAGCCAGGTTCGGACGATGTCTTTGCCTTGGGGTCGGATGCTGGGGGGAAAGTGTGTCTGGAAGAATTCCTCGTCTTTAGTATAGAAGATGGTGATGAGACCGCTGATTGAAGAATCCATCCAGGTATCTAGGGTTCGGGTTTCTCCTTCAAATTGCTTAGTAGCACCGCATTTCGGACAGCGGTCGATGGGAGGGGCGCTCTTCCAAGGTTGATAGTATGGACCTGGAGGAGGTACGATTATTGCATCGCATTGCTTACAGTACCAAAGGGGAACTTCAGTGCCATAGTATCGACGTCGACTGATAGGCCAGTCGCGGCTAATGCTATTAATCCAGTCCACCAGTATTTGTTTATTCTTCGGGGGCAAGAAAGTCATTTGGTCAATTATGATTCGGAGGTCATCGACGTATGGCAACTGCTTCAAATAATATTCAGGCATAGCGATGAATTCGATAGGGTTTCGTGTCCTCCAACAGGTGGGGGTCCGATGCATCGTAGTCTCTTCTTTTATTACGAGACCTTTCGCTCTTAGATCTTTTAAGATGGCTTTTCGTCCTTCTCTAACCGTTAGGCCGTTGTAGGGACCGGTTACTCCTGTGAGCTTTCCATCGTGACCTAGAGCGTTGATGGGTTCTAACTGTAATTCTCGGAATAATCGTACATCTGTATAGTCACCGTAACTGCAGACCATGACCACACCAGTGCCAAATTCGATACGAGCTTCATGGTGAGGGATTATCGGAACGATTTTGTTGTATAAGGGGGTGCGTGCTGTTTTTCCGTGTAGGTGTGTATACCGTTCGTCATCAGGATTGACCAGAACGGCAGCACAGGCTGAAAGGAGTTCGGGTCGTGTTGTGGCAATGGGTAATACCTCTTGGGTTTCTTCGATGGTAAATTTCAAAGTTGAAAGTGTGGTTTCGATGTCCTTGTATTCGACTTCAGCATCGGCAATGGTGGTTCCGCATTCGGGACACCAGTTGTTAGGGCGGTCATCGATGTAGATGAGACCATTGTTGAAAAGCTCGATGAAGGTACGCTGGGTCACTGCACGATATTCAGGACTATCGGTGCGATACACTTCATCGTCTTTGAAGGAATTACAACTAAGTCCAAGGCGTTGGGCTTGAGTAAGGACGATTTCTTCATTGCGGTCTAAAAATTCGGCACATAATTCCAAGAATCGTTGTCGGGGGATTTCGTGCATACTTTTTTTATAGGCTTTTTCGACTTGAACCTCAATCGGTAGTCCGTTTCGATCCAATCCCATGGGGAAAAGGACTTCATTTCCCTCCATTCGTTTAGTGCGGGCAATCATGTCGATTTGTGCATAATGAATTGAGCCACCCACATGCCAGGGACCGCTAAGATACGGTGGTGGCGTGTCAACAGAAAAAATTGGCTTCTTAGTATCTTTTTTGAAAGCGTAAAGTTGCTCTTTGGTCCACAGTTCCAAAATTTCCTCTTCAATCTGTGGCTTCCAACGTTTTTCTTTTAACAGCATCTCGTGCCCCATTTTTTCCAACTTCTTCAATACAGATCAGTTGAGGAATGAACTATGGCTTCAGAATGACTTTTTTCATTTCATTAGGAAACGGCATTCTTTCGCTTGCTAAAAAGGCTTTCTCCAAGTATTGTTGCCTATGTTTGCTCTGACCAACGAAGAATCGCAGCAATACCTCGAAAGGAGCTTAAGAGCTGTTTACCTTCTTCTGTCTCTGGAGAGATGATTTCAATTGTAGCTCCTGTTTCCTTTGCAGCTTCCTCAAGTTCCTCAATGATGTCTTGGGCTTCGACAATCTGTAGAGACTGATTTTGACACTTTTCGCATTGTTGCGATTCCAATTTATTTTCTAGTTTGACAATATCCTCTGGAGCAAGGGTCTTTTCAGTTTTATACCCACAAGAACTGCACTCTACAGTGATACGGGAATAGTCAATTCCTTCTGATACAAGAAGGACTTCAACGGCACCTCGGTCAAGGGCCTCACGAACCTGTTTCTCACCATAAGTGGCAAGACCGGTGTCTCGGGCGATTTCACTTAGAAATTGTTGAACAAGCCGCTTTTCCTTGATTAACCGTTGGTTTCGAAGAATATCTTCTGATTTTTCGACCAAAGCCCGGATTCCTTCTTCACCTGAATATGCGGTATCAAGAACAGCTAATACCTTTTCACTCAAAGGTGGTTTAAGATAGCCTTTGTCTGTAAAGGTTTCTTTGGTAAAGCCTGGTCCACCAATGATGATGCCCTTTAAATCCGGTACTTCTTCGAAGAATTCCCGGGTTAATTCTCCGGAACGGGTTAGAAACTCATGAGCAGCCTGCTCAATTAAACGTTCAAATCGTCGCTGGCTTTGTCCACCCGCCCGATGTTTTCCCATTATTCCAGATTTCACGGTTTTTATTATATCTAAACTAGTTCCTCTAAGTAACGCCCAAGAGGCCGCACTGCGATCGATTGAGATTAACCCATAACTCTCCTTAGGTGAGAGCATATCACGAAGTGGGTCCAACCAGAACTCAGCTGCACACCGATAAATGTAAACGTTTACTTGTTCAGGAGGTTCTATAAGGTAAATTTCCATTTTTTCGCTTCCAGGAGCACCATGTGGAATCGCCCCTGCAAAGACTGCTAGACCATTTGGTGGAGGGGTGGGAATGATTTTGAGCCGTTGAATTACCGTCTGAATTGCATCCATTACGTTTTTGCGTGTTGATTTCGACTTGATATTGCTTGCTGTACCATATTCATTACGGAGTGTTCCTAGCACATCGCTCATCTGTCGGTCGGGGGGAATGTAGAGAGTAATCAATTCAGTGTGAAGCCCCTTTTTCCGATCGAGCATTTCCACTACCTTCTTGAGCTTGAACCGCTGAAATGATTCACTGGTAGTAGACATGAAGATCAACTCCCTGTTCGCATAAAGCAAAAAGGCATGGATGCGTCATTAAGTGCGAGCAGCAACCGTTAAAGGTTATGATAAACTTTTCGAACTACAAAGGTGTTGACATGAAGTTTGTCTTAAAAATTGGTGGGTCTCTCCTCTTTGATAGTGAACAAAATCTCAATATGGATCACTTCAGTAAGATGGCAGAAGTCATTCAGCAACTAAAACACGAAGAACATGAACTAATTGTTGTAGTTGGTGGAGGAGTTTTGGCGAAGAAATTAGTTGAAAAGGGTAAGACTCTTGGGGCTAATCGCGATGCATTGGATCAGTTGGGTATCGCTGCAACTTGGGTTTGTGCACAGCTAATGATTGCCTCATTAGAGGAGAATACCTATCCCAGTCCCATTATGACAGAGGAGCAATTAACAAGTTTAATAGACTCAAATAAATTACTCGTATTGGGTGGGCTTCAACCAGGACAATCAACCAACGCTGTTGCGGCGACGGTCGCTGAAATAATAGGAGCCGAGGTCTTAGTTAACGTAACCGATGTTGATGGGGTCTACGATCACGATCCTAAACAATCGTCTAAAGCCAAGCTTCTTTCTAAAATTACATTAAACGAATTACGAGTTATTGTATCTTCCTTAGCTAATGAACCGGGTTCTTACCCTCTGTTCGATAAACGTGCATTGGATATCATTGAACGTGCTGGGGTTGAAATCTGGTTTGTTAATGGAAGTAATCCCCAAAACATACTTCATGCAATAAATGATGGCAAAATTGGAACCCGTGTAACCATTTCCTAACCCCCTCTTAAGCCCAAAATTTTTTTGGAGATAAGTTTTATTTCCTAAAGGCACCTCTGTATTGATAACTGGTTCCCGTTTTGAGCGGGGAGGTTGGCTACATCAATGGGTCGGCTAAAAGAGTTATTTGGGGATACTCCTCAGGTCCGTTTATTAGAGGTGCTTATCGAACAGAAAGATACCACCATGCACCTTTCGATGTTAGCCCGTCGTGCGAACGTGTCAGTTTCTTCAGTGGAACGCTGTCTACTCCCGCTCATTAAGGCAGGTATTGTCTCGGATATTCGATTCTTTCGAAGACGTCGAATTCTTCATCTTAACCCCAAGCATCCTGTAGCGCAATTATTAGTTAATTTCGTTCAAGAAATGCAAAATGATTGGGACTCTCGATAAACAGATTCTAATTATTTTAAACTTCTGCGAGTTTTTTAATTCGTCCAAGCAGTTTCTTAGGGTGAAAAATTTCAGCCCACCGTAGTTTCTTTCCAATTTCAATATTTACGAGTGTCTCTGTTTTTCGAAATTGGCGTTGAACATATCCTAAGGCAATTCCTTTTCGAATCATCGGGGAAATTGAACCGCTCGTAATTTCTCCGATTACTTCACCTTTTGCATAAATTGCGTTCCCTGTGCGTGGAATCCCTTTCCCAAGCATAATTAGCCCCACTCGTAGTCGCTGAGCTTTTTCCCGTTTCTCGACGACTAGTGCGTCTTTACCAATGAAATGTTCTTTCTTCAAATTAACTATAAACCCGATTCGAGCTTGGTACGGGCTTGTCTCCTCGTTGATATCATTACCGTAAAGAACCATACCCGCTTCTAATCGTAACGTATCACGCGCAGCTAATCCGACAGGGACAACTCCGTCAGATTTCCCTTCTCTAAGTATGCTTTCCCAAAGCTGAATCGCTTTACTGCGTTCCTTTGGTTTAATATCGATCTGGGCAATCTCAAACCCGTCTTCACCCGTGTAACCACTGCGTGTGGCAATGGCTTCAAAGCCATCAAGTTTTGTCTGAATAGCATTAAAACGCGGAACAGACGATAGATCTTCTGATGACAACTTCTGTAAGATCTTTACAGCTTTGGGACCCTGCAATGCAAACATAGGTGTATTATCAGAAATGTTTGAGATATTCACTTCAAAGTCGGTACTATGTTTTTTCATCCAAGCAAAGTCTTTCTTACGATTAGCGCCATTTACAACCATGTAATACTTCGAATCTGCCAGACGGAATATGAAAAGATCATCAACGATACCTCCATCCTCGGTACAGAAAGCGCTGTAAGTTCCGGCTCCCTGGTCTAATCTTTGAATTCGTGTAGGTAAGAGATTCTCACAATACTCGGTTGCTTCTGGACCGGTAATCATGGCTCGGCCCATATGGGTCACATCAAAAAGGCCAGCTGCATTTCGGGTGGAAAGGTGTTCAGGGACTGCAGCCTGGTACCACAAAGGCATATGAAAACCGGCAAATGGTGCCATCTTAGCACCATTCTCGACATGCCATTTGTGTAAATGTGTTTTCAGTAATTGAGAGCCTGTCATTATGATGACATCCATGCAACGGTCGATTTCTTATTTAGCAAGTGGCATTAAGTTTTCGGTGACATACATGCCCGATATTCGATCTCGACTTGGCAACGTAATTGTTGGTGATAATTATCCTGTCGCAGTTATGGGTGTCATTAACTTGGACCCTCAATCCTTCTATGAAAAATCATATTATCCGTCTGTTCAAGAAGCAATGAAAGCCGCTGAAAGAATGATCGAGGAAGGAGTCGATATTATAGATATTGGGGGTGTATCATCTGCCCCAGGTGCTTCCTCAGTCTCTTCTGAAGAAGAAACAAAGCGTATTCAGTCTGTGGTCAAGCGTATTTCTCAACACTGGAATATTCCTGTGTCTATCGATACACAGCGTTCGCAGGTGGCAAAGGTTGCGCTATCAAAAGGAGCTACAATAGTTAACGATGTATCAGGTCTGAAATATGATTCTTCGATGGCAGCGGTCATTAAGGAGGCAGGGGCCGGCTGCGTCATCATGGCCACTAATTCGTTGCCGGGTGATCAAAAGACAATTCCTGAAATTATTTCTGCGTTGCAAACAAGTCTTCGAATTGCTGAAATCAACGAAATTTCGAAGGACTTAATCGTTGTTGATCCGGGATTAGGATTTGGGAAACCAGTAGAATGTGATTTACAAATTATTCGAAACCTCAAAGCTTTTCGGGTTCTCAACAAGCCAATCCTACTTGGTGTTTCACGGAAAAGTTTCATTGGGCAGGTGCTAGGGTATGAATCGGCGACTAATCGTCTTTTTGGTACACTTGCTTCTGCAACGGTTTCCATCCTTGAAGGTGTCCATATCCTTCGGGCACACGATATAAGAGCAAATAAAGATTGCATAAAGATGGTTGCGGCGCTTAAATCGTTTCGTGAGTGTGAGTAAAATGGAGCTATTCGGAATACAAACCCCACTAATCCAGCCAGGTGACAATTTAGTTAAAGTGCTCTCATCTGCAATAACTGAGAATGGATTTACTCTTGCTTCTCACGACATTATTGTCATTGCTGAGACTGTAGTTGCCACCTCTCAAAATCGAATCCGGAAACTGGCTACTGTGAATGTTTCATCGCGTGCCCAGGAATTATCGAAACGATACGAATTGGAAGCGCCGCTTGCGCAGCTTATTCTCGATGAAGCTGATGAGATTTTAGGAGGAGTACCCCATGTGCTCCTAACCATCAAGGACAATATTCTGATGGCAAACGCAGGAATTGATCGATCTAATGCTCCTAGTGGGCATGTGGTTCTTCTTCCATCGAATCCTCAAGAAACCGTGTGGCGAATCAAAGAAGCGTTTGAAAAGGAATTTGGGCGTGAATTGGGTGTAATTATTACTGATAGCCGTACCCAACCACTTCGACTAGGAACCGTGGGGCTAGCTCTTGCAGTTGCGGGATTTGAGCCAATAAAGGATTTTCGCGGAAAGCCGGATCTTTTTGGTCGACACTTACGCATTACTCGGTCAGCAGTTGCGGATAATCTAGCCTCAGCAGCTCAATTGTTGCTAGGAGAAGCTGATGAACGAATTCCTTCTGTGATCATTCGTGGCGCTCCAGTGAAATTTACCAAGAATCGCATTCTAACAGGAGAATTAACTCTCTCTAGGCACGAATGTATGTATATGTCGGTTTTCCAGCAATACGTTGAAAAAAGGACATAATTTACTTCAAAAGGGGCGGAGAACGGCTCAGCACTCAAGATCCTTGTCATCCCTAATACTAAGTTTTAGGTCTAAAGGGTCGGGTCGTCACTGCCATTCTCCTTCCTTCTTCATGGTGTATACTCCTTTTATGCATTCGTAAAAAAGCGGTGGTGCGGCTTCCGGGATTTTCGGCGGTAAGATAAAGCTGACCTGCTTTCGAACCCGGGTCTCAGGCGTGGGAGGCCTGGATCATAACCACTAGATCAAAGCCGCTTCTTCGTAATTCACGAAATATCCATTCGCCCTAAAACAATTGTGGTATGTTATTGGTCAGAAATTAGTTAGCATCACTTGTGGGTGGGGAAAAGCGGTAAAGCTGCTTGTTTTTAGCCTTTTCAATTGTTTCGGGGTCAATGCGTTTCAGTTCGCGTTCGGGGAATCTTGAGAGCATTTCCCAGCCCAAATCAAGGGTTTGCTCGATCGTTCGTTCTTCAAACTCACTCTGGTTAAGAAATTGCTGTTCAAATGTTTCAATGAAACTCAAATATACACGATCCCGGTCTGAAAGTGCTCCCTCACCGACAACGGCAACGAGGTCACGGAGGTCCGATCCTTCGCTTGCCGCATAATATAGCTGTGCTTGAACTTCATTATGATCTGCACGGGTATGTCCTTCACCGATTCCTTCCTTCATCAGCCGACTTAGACTAGGTGCGGGGTCAATGGGTGGGTAAATACCCTTGTTATGCAAGGATCGACTTGTAATGAGTTGTCCTTCTGTAATATAGCCAGTTAGATCTGCAACAGGGTGAGTGATATCATCACCGGGCATTGTAAGAATAGGCATTTGGGTGATCGTTCCTTTGCGTCCAATAATCCTGCCTGCTCGTTCATAGATGGATGAAAGATCAGTGTAAAGGTATCCGGGGTATCCTCGCCGACCGGGTACTTCTTCTCGAGCCGCTGAGATTTCACGCAAAGCATTTGCGTAGTTGAGCATGTCTGTAAGAATTACTAGCACATGCATGTTTTGTTCAAATGCAAGATATTCGGCGATTGTGAGAGCCGTTCGGGGGGTGATAATTCGTTCAATGGGTGGGTCATCTGCTAGGTTTAAGACAAGGACGCTAGTAGCCAGCGCTCCTGTTTCTTCTAATGTCTTCATATAGAATTGGGCAGTTTCGGCAGTAATTCCAATTGCACAAAGAATAACCGCAAACTGTTCTTCCTTCCCTGGGATTTTAGCTTGGCGAGTAATTTGTGCTGCAACTCGGTCGTGGGGAAGTCCTGATCCGCTAAAAATGGGTAACTTTTGTCCTCTAACTAAGGTGTTGAGTCCATCAATTACACTTAGTCCTGTTTGAATAAATTCGCGGGGGTATTGTCGTGCATCAGGGTTCATTGGAGCACCATTAAGGTCTAACTCTTCATCAGGGACGATGGGCGGTCCACGATCGATAGGTGCGCCTGAACCATTTAGAATGCGTCCAAGTAAATCGCTTGTTACAGCGGTTTTCATGGTTTCTCCTGTTAGACGGACACGTGTGGATTTTGTGTCAAGGCCTCTGGTTCCTTCGAAAACCTGCACAATAGCACGGCCTCGCATCGCTTCTAATACGGTTCCTCGACGAATGGTCCCATCCGGCGCTGTTACTTCAACTAATTCGTTATATGCAACATCGCTGACTTTGTCGAGAATTAGGAGGGGTCCTGTAACAGTGGTTACGGTCTGGTAAGTAGGCTTCAAGGAGGTGGCTTGTCTTTCGGTCATTGTTACAGCCTCATGAATCCCTTTATTCTTATTTTGAGGGGTATCGAGCTTCGGTCACTAGGCTCGTGCAACTTTTAACTCTTACTCACAAGGTAATGCGTAGGAAAGCCCACATCCTTTCAGAGGGGATCAATTGTGTGGGGCTTAAAGCCGCCACACACCATACAACAGGTAGACCACACCGCGCCACCCCCAGCCGAACACTACCACCATCCTGCCGGAGCCCTCGATGTCGCATGACCCTCTCCAAAGCCGCCACCATTAAAGCCACCCGCACCGCCACCAAGGAAAGGCGACGCCACCAGACCTGCCGAGTCTACCTAGTCAAGCTCTGCTACTCCCACCTCAGTCAGGAAACCCGCCACCACCTCCAGAGGCTCTTCCTGGAAGCCAAGTGGCTCTACAACCACCTCATTGACCAACCCGACCTCTTTGCCTTCGACTACAAAATTAAGGCGGTGCCAGTAAAGGTCAAAGGCAAGTTCGAGACCCGACCCCTCCGTCATCTCTCCTCTCAGATGAAACAGGCCCTCTTGGACCGCGTAAGAGCGAACATACGCGGGCTAGCCCGAAGAAAAGCCAAGGGGCACCAAGTAGGGGCGTTGAAGTTTAAGAAGCGGGTGCGCTCCATTCCCCTCAAGCAATACGGCAACACATACACCCTCCTGAATAAGAAGTATGTACGGGTGCAGGGGATACGGCAGAAGCTGCGGGTCAACGGATTAGCGCAGCTCCCCGACGGCGTAGAGCTGGCCAACGGGGTGCTGCTGGAGCGCCACGGCGACTATTACCTGGCTATCACCACCTTCCAGCCCGAGGGGCCGGTTTCACTCCCGCCCTTCAGAAGCGTGGGGATCGATTTCGGGGTGGCGACGCCGCTCACCCTCTCGGTGGGGATCGCCATCCGGTACACGGTGCCGATCAGCCTGAACCGACGGCTGAGACGGCTCCACCAGAAGTTGAGCCGGCAGACGCGTTGGAGTCGGAACTGGTGGAAGACACGCCGCCAGCTAGAGAAGGCCTACGCGCGGCTCAGCGCCATCAAACGGGACATCCGGAACAAGCTCGTCCACTTCCTCCGGATCCGGTTCCGGGTGGTCTGCTACCAAGCGGAGAATCTGCGGGGGTGGCAACGGCGGTGGGGCGCAACCCTCCTAGCTTCGGCCCTGGGAGGGATTATTCGGGCTATAGATGCTAGGGTGCATACGCCGGTGCGCGTGGATCGCTGGTTTCCCTCGACGAAGACCTGTTCAGGGTGTGGAGCCATCTGTGAGGTGCGCTTGGAGGAGCGGGTGTATTCCTGTTCGGTCTGTGGGCTGGTGATGGACCGGGATCAGAATGCGAGTCTGAACATTGAGGCAAAGGGCCTCAAGGATGTAGGTATGGGGCGTACCGATTTGAAGCCGGTGGAGACCGGTGCCGCTACCCGTGCATGGGTGAACGCGCTTAGCCGTATTCCCTATGTCAGGGCAAGCCCAGTCTGTGAAGCAGGAAGCCTCACCGTTTCAGCGTGAGGTTGCTCACCTTAACGCAACAAAACATTAAGCCTTTCCTTACTCACATCAGATGAAATAATTGTGAGTATCAAGTTCTTAGAAGCAGAGCTGTCTTTGCGATACCACTATTATAAGATAACATCTCTTCCATTCGATCCAAGATTATCTGTGTAATTACCGAATCATCCATGACGTCGACAATTGTTTCCGTTTGACGCTTCCATTGGCGTAAGAGTGGTATTTCACCTAATACTTGACGAACCATTTCTTGGTTGCGTTGGAGAAATGCTGAAATAGCCTTTTTGAGATTATCATGTACCTTTTTCAAAGCCGCTACAGCGAGCTTATTTTGGTCTTCAACGGGTTGACGCCGTGTGAGCGCTTCTGCAATATGTTGTATATTTTCATGGATACTACTTAATTGAAGAATAAAATAGGAGGTATCAAAGATATTCGCCATTTCGAGCTTAAACCCAGCTGGCCGAATAATCATGGCTTTTCTTAACGCTCGTTGTGCTCTACGGTAGTTACCTCGTTGACGCCACCCTTCGGTAATTAACTCGTTTGCCACTCGTTCCGTCTCATCAGGTCCTGCCTCCAAACCCATGATGAGTGTCATAATACCTTCAATGGTGGCTCCTCCACTCATCTTGACAAATTCCATGATGTCTTGTCCACGAATTACACTAACCCCTTTGATAACTATCTGGCGGTTAGTGCTTTCTAGGATTTCGAAACCTGGGAGCTGATTCACAATATTAGTGACAATTTTTCGAACCGATTCGTTTAGTCTTCGGCTGCTCTCTATTGTTAATTGATCATAACCCACAGTGTAATAGGTTTCAAGTATCGTTCTTAATGTCAGTTCATCCTGCTCTAAAAGGCGAATTGTAGCAACCTTTTCAGAAGGGGTTTCTTTAATTTGCAGCGGGGTGATACGTAATGAACCCTCAGGCTCTTCTTGTATATGAAGTTGTGATTCCGGTTTTATCCCATATTTCTTAATCCACCGACGAGGAAGGCTTACAACAAGGGTTTTGCTTCTCCCCCACTGGGTTGCTTTTCGGGTTTCATCTATCATTCCAATACGCCTTTTCCCTAGTTGGGAATAATGGTAATCAAATACAGTTAACCTGGAACAGCTATTTTATCTACTTTGCTTCAATGGACATAAATTCGTTGTTGATATCACTTTCAAGGTCCTTGAAGTATTGAAGCATGGCATTTTGGTCTTCGTGAGGTTGGACTTTCATTCGTGCAATCTTGCCAACAACTGGCAGTGAGATGATTCGTCGAAGCGGAATTCCCTCGTCAATTGCTTGGCGCATCTGTTGCCAAAAGGTCATAATTGTCTTTAGCATCCAATAACTCTTCGATTCAGGACAATATGTATCGATTGGATGAAGAGCAGATTGCATGAGATAATCTTCTTTGACCATTCGGGCAGCTTCTAAGATTGCCCTTTCGCGTTCCGGCAAAGCATCTGGTCCGACTAGCTGTACAATTTCACGAAGTTCTTTGTCGCGTTGAAGAATAGACAGGGATTCTTCTGTAAGTTCTGGCCAGTCTTGGCCCATGTTCTTCTGATACCAAGAAACCAAGTCGTCTTTGTATAATGAATAACTTTGAAGATAGTTGATTGCAGGGAAGAAACGCCGTGAGGCCATATCTTTGTCAAGCGCCCAAAATACTTTCGTGATTCTTAATGTAGATTGTGTTACTGGCTCGGAAAAGTCACCTCCAGCTGGAGAGACGGCACCAGTAACAGTAACACTGCCTACGCGGTCATCAGTTCCTAAGGTCTGAACTCGTCCTGCTCGCTCATAGAAATCAGCTAGACGGCTTCCCAAGTAAGCAGGATAACCCTCTTCGCCTGGCATTTCCTCTAATCGTCCTGAAATCTCTCGGAGTGCTTCTGCCCAACGAGAGGTACTGTCTGCCATTAGCGCTACATTATAACCTTGATCACGGAAATATTCAGCAAGTGTTATACCTGTGTAAATTGAAGCTTCTCGTGCAGCAACAGGCATGTTGCTCGTATTAGCCACAAGCAGCGTTCTTTCCATCAACGATTTGCCACTTTTTGGATCCTTGAGTTTGGGAAAATCTTCGAGGACTTCAGTCATCTCATTCCCCCTTTCGCCACACCCAACATAGACAATAATTTCAGCATCCGCCCATTTTGCTAGCTGGTGGAGGGTTACAGTTTTCCCGGTCCCGAACCCTCCTGGGATTGCTCCTGTTCCACCTTTAGCGACAGGAAAGAAGGTGTCGATGACACGCTGTCCGGTATATAGTGGCACTTCTGTACTAATTTTTGTTTTATAGGGACGACCGATTCGTACAGGCCATCGCTGGGTGAGTTTCAGGTCTTCTTTGCCCGAGGCGGTTTGGACTTGTGCGATGACCTCTTTGATCGTATAATCTCCTGCTGGAACGATTTTTGTTAGTTTTCCTTCTATTCCAGGGGGAACGAGGATTTTATGAAGAAATACACTGGTTTCTTGAACAGTTCCAAGCACATCTCCTTGGGATACGGTTGCTCCTTTCTCTACGGTGGGTTGGAATGGCCATTTCTTATCCGAAGGGAGGGGTTCTGCAGTTATTCCCCTTGTGATGAAGTCTCCGACCTCTTCCTTGATGCTGGGGAGGGGTCGTTGAATTCCGTCAAAAATAGATCCAACTAAGCCGGGACCCAGTTCCACATCAAGCGATGTTCCTGTTGCGACGACTGTTTCACCGGGCTTTAATCCTGAAGTTTCTTCATATACTTGAATGTAGGCTCGGTCACCAACTATTCGGTTTACTTCGCCAATCAGCTCTTCTTCTCCGACTCTACAGACTTCAAACATAGTTACTCCAAGAAGACCGTCTGCTTCTATAAGAGGTCCTGCTATTCGTTGAATAGTTCCTATTCGCGTAGTCATGGTCAATTCGCCTTAGTTCTCATTTCGCTTTTGGGTTCTCTATCTGCTATATTCTGTTGTTAAAATTCTTATGGTAGTTGGGTGTTTCAAAATCCTTCAAGTTCAACCCCGATTGCACGTTTCACTAATCGGCGTACGGGGCTTTCTTTTCCTTCGAGACGACCGCTTTTGTCAGGAATTTCAACGATAACTGGATAGGGGCGTTCTGATACTGCTTCAATCGTTTCACGGATTTTTTCAGCCCAGCGTTCAGTAATGATGACGATTGAAATCTTTGAATCATTGGAAAACGTATTTAGTGCTTGACGCGCTGCTGGGGCATCGGATGGTACACTAGAATTTAGAATGCCAGCTAATCGAAAACCTACTACTGTGTCAGTATCCCCGATGATTGCGATTTTATCTGTCATTTTATTTCTCGTCCCGTTTTTTTTCATTGGTGATTTGTTTTCGGAGAGCTTGCAGGCGTCGTAACATTCCTCCGACTGAATCCATTCGAGATATTGCCAGTGGTACCTGCCCTCTATTAGCAAGTTCGATTGCCAGGTAGTCGATTTGTTCTACACCATGTAGTACAAAAAGACTTGGTTTAATCTCACCTTTCAGGGCTATCATGGGGGACCGACCTGTTGAAACATTTACTAAAATAAGTGCCCGGTCTTCGGTTGCTTCGAACAGTTTGAGAAATCCGGTGCTTGATAATGCATCTAATGCCTCGCTCGTATCTACTGTCAGGTATCCAACAACTTCGCGATCAAGAAGGTCCTCACCTGCGACGACTTGTCCTCGTACACTTTCAAGGAATTCCGTAACAGTTACTCCACGATTGAACTCGCTGATATCTAGAATAATGTTGGTTGGGATTTCTGTACCCATCATACGTTGGAACGCATTGACAACCTGTCCTCCATTTCGTTCATCCAAGGTGATGATGGTTTCGACAAATCGTTTGATGGTTTTTGTTCCAGGTGATTGGCGGCGTCCACTTTCGTAATCACTTATTACTGAAGGTGATACTCCCAGAGTTTCTGATAATTGAATTTGTGGTATATGAAACATTTCACGCCATTTGCGCATGATATGGCCTGGGTTATCAGATAGGGAGATTTCTCCTGCTATGCGTCGGGCAAGACGTTGTCTGACCTGCGCCGCTACAGGCATAATTACTGGCAACCCATTATCGTTTAAGTGTTTTACGCAATTTTACGAAAATTACGGTAACTGACGAATTTCAATTCTTGATAAATGATTTGATAGTGATTGGTGGGCCGACGGGGAGTTTCTCCAACAGGCGGCTACCGGTTGGTTTTGAACCCCGGATCTCACGGATTCTCGCCATGAAATTCGGAATTCCATGGTCCCGAACCGCGAATCTTTGGTGGTTCGTAGGAACGTGTCCTCCTACCAATACCAAACTAGATCAGGAAAGCTGGTTTCCTGAGAATCTAGACCATCGACCCAACGGTGCTGATTACTGTGAATGGGCTCTTAAATTTTTTTTTACCATCAGCTCTATTTTCCTTTGAGATGTCCAAGCGTGCCCAATGGAGTGTGATCAAGCATTACAATTTCAGCGTCATCTAAGGATAGGTGGCGAAACAGTGGGGTGCCCAAGTATGAACTCGACGAATCTATATTAAGGATATGTCCTCGGAGTAAACTAAGGTACGCGGGAATAATTAGAATCTTCATTTGAAGAAGCCGTTGAATTACTGGTTTTTCATTTCTAATTGGCTCTTCTCCTAACCAACCTTTAATTGCCTCAATAATAGTGGGTTTCCATTTTGTTTTGACCCAGACCCGGTGGACTGCTACTTTTTCTTTTAACCTTGAAATAGAGATGGCGGGATGAATATGACCCATTAATAGGCTGTCACAAGTGAGTATGTCGGCTGAGGGTTTAGCATGGCCATGTAAAAGATATATCCGCTTGGATTTGAATTGGAGAAAAAAGCCAGCGGAAGAAACGATACGTGCATCATCAGGGACAACTAATTCAATATCTGCATCGTGATTTCCTCGAACAATGATCACTGGCGCTTGTTTTTGCAGGTTAAATAGTAGTTGTGCAACTTGTTGGAATTCTTGTCTGGAAAATTCGCAGAGAGAGTGCTTCAAATCGCCTAAAATGATGATTTCAGTAGGTTCAATCTTCGTGACCAGTTGCTCTAACTGTTTTATTATTTGGTGAATAACGCTAGCTGAATGATACTCCTGTTTGAACAGAGTTTTTTCATATCCAATGTGTAAATCACTGAAAACTAGTACACGTCGTGACCCTTCATGGAGGAGGAGCGCAGGTTCGTTTTGAATGATTTCCAGATGCATTCTTTATCATTAATACTAACTCGATAGATATTTTTTTCTTTACGATAGGAGATTGTTGTAGGGATGACAACCGAAATAGAAAACGCACTCAAATCCGTAAAAGAACATCAATGTATCTCCGGGTCCAACCTTCTAATTCTCACAAAACATTATGGGGAAAGATTCTGGAAAGCTCTTCTCGCAGTTGCTAATACCTGGGTGAAGAAATACATCTTCGAACCCAGTGGGAGAGAGGCATGGGTCGTTGTGGGGAAATCACGGGATTACCGTGTTCTATCTGAGATATACTGCGATTGTGAGGATTTTTACATCAATGTCATAGTAAAACGTAAAATCGATCGTTGTTACCATATTCTTGCTCAAATTCTTGCGGAAGCTCTTGGATCCTATTCAGAAATTCGCTTAGATGATATGAGGTATGACACGCTCCGAAATGAATGGGAAATGCTAATGGAAAAATCTCCGCTAAAAAACCCCAAGAAAGGGAACCCTTGAGTAAAGTTAAAAAGTAGTAAAGGAATCTGGCAAAACGGTTCTGCATATGAGTGTAATATACCAGATCTATTTGCTTGGAACTGTCGGGTTATCCATTCTTGCTAGTTTCTTGATTCTAGCTTATCACATTCTAAGTGGACGCGAGGAACAGTAATTTTTCTATTCAGGTTTCGCTTCAGCCCACCATTCCCGCGTTCGGATGAATTGCTTTTCATTCTCTAAAATCAGACGGTAGAATTCACTTTTAGGTCGTTCATGGCTTCCTGCAAGGATTCGTTTCACTACCGTGGGTCCAATACCTCTACCAGCCATGGCAATCAACGCAGGCTTGCCATAATTTAAAACAACCTCAGCATTTTCTCGACCCTTACGCAGCGCTCGTTTTTCTTCTGGTGATAACTTCATCCCTGCTCGGTGTCGACGAATAGCCTGTTCTAAGAGTTTGTCAGTTGGAAATACTCCAGCGATTAATCTTGATTCACATTTCATACATTGAGGGTGCTCATCTAAGTGTTTGATTGTACGCACGCTAGACCATTGGCCACAATGTAGACACACCAAACGCACTCTGCGGTTTAAGAGACGCTTTTTTGTTTGTTCAAGGATATACGCTTCAGGTATTTGCGGTTCAAGAAACTCACCAAACCTAGCTAAGATTTGACGGGCAAATGGAGAGGGACGTTTGCGAAAAATTTGCTTTACTTTAATGGTTTTTGCTCGAATATCTTCTAAAAGTACTCGAGTGTTTTCTATATCCAGCTTATCTACATAGAATTCTCTGAGTGCTTCAGAAATGACAGGGGTGTCAACAAAATACTTCATGATTCGAAGAAGCTGGTTACTCCGGAGACTAGCTTCTTTTGAGATAACTCCAAATCGTCGAGCCACGTGGAAGAAACGTCTTGCAAAATATGGGGATCGTAATAAGATTAGTTCCAGTAGTTCATCCATGTGGTTTGGATCTAGCGATTGGAGACCCTCAAATAGGGTTTCGCCTACCACATAGCCTCCCCCACGTTCAAATCGAAAGAGAATCCGGTATTGATCAGCATGAAAGACAATTTCCCTTCCCAATTGAGATGTTAAGAGGGCTGCTAGTAGACGACCCAGCGTTTGGTTGATACGAGTTCCGTAGCATGAATGGATGACTACTAGTTCAAAACCCACTTCAATGATAATATTATGTTTATCCGGGATAAATTCACTCTGAATCTGTTTGCTAATGGTCTTGCGTTGTACTTCTTTTGCGGCTTCATCTACATCAATACTATATGATAGGGATCTCGAACTGTCAATATTTTCTGCAATGCAATTCCAGAGAGTACCGACTCCCTCTGAAATCATTTTTGATACAGGGATTAGTTCTCCGGTCCATCGGGGAATCCGACCCTTGGTTTGATGAATTGCTGTAACATAAACAACTTCTTCTTCTTGCTTCACAACCTCCCATGGACGTCCACGAAGTACGAGGATATTACCAGTGTGTCCATATTCCTCAGCAAAGCCAGCGTCTAAACGCCCGACAGAACGGTTAGTAGCGACGTTTATCACTCGATGGAATGGCGTGTCGGGAATCACGGAGAGATTTTCGAAGTAATAGGAATAGGATTTTCGTCGGGGACGTAAAATTACGTCATCAGATGAAATCAAACCTTCTCTTTGCAGAAATGTGATGACTTCAGCTATCTGTTCAATATCGAGTTTGTGATATGATGGTGCACGCCTAATGATTTTAATAGCGTCTTCGTAGGTGCGTGTCTTGTACTCAATGGCGAGACCAACTAATTGATGGGCGACGATATCAAGTGCATTATAGTGAATAGGAGGTGTTTCAAGACAGCCCTCTAAGGCTTTTTCAGCCACTACGATGCTCTCACATATGTCATCAAACTTAGTAGTTATGATGACTCCCTTTGATTTCTGATCAAGTTGATGGCCAGCTCGGCCAACCCGCTGGAGTAAGCGAACGACCTGGCGTGGTGAACCGTATTGAATTACTAAATCGACAGATCCAATATCCAAGCCCAATTCCAAGGATGAGGTACAAACCAAATAGGGGATTTCTTCGGCTTTGAATTTTTCTTCTGCCTCAATTCGTACCTCTCGGGAAAGGGAACCATGATGAACACCTGAGTCGTCACCATGAAGTTTGGCTAACCTAAGACTAAGAGCTTCTGCTGTTTGTCGTTCATTGCAGAATATCAAGGTTGATGAATGTTTGTTCACCAAGTCCCATATCCTTTCAGCAGGTCCATCGAGAGGGGTTTTTTCACTATCATTGTAGAAAAACGGACGATATTCTACACGAAAGCCAAAGTCCTTCGTAGCTGGAGATTTTATTATCTCCATATTTTCCTCTCCTTTCATGAAATCTCGAAGTTCTTGTGGGTTGCCAACTGTAGCTGACAATCCAATACGTTGAAATGGATTTTTCGTTAGTTCACGAAGTCGTTCTAATGCAACCATTAATTGGACTCCACGTTTGCTAGCAGCAAGTTCATGAATTTCATCAACAACCACACATCTAACGTTGCGAAGGTGTTCTCGAATGCGTTTTCCTACCAAAATTGCCTGCAATGTTTCAGGTGTGATAATAAACAATTGAGGAGGATTTAGGGTCTGACGGCGCCGCGCTGAAGGGGGCGTATCTCCGTGTCTGACCTCAACACTGATTTGAAGTTGCTTAGCAATTAACAAAAGACGTCTAAGGATGTCACGATTAAGTGCTCTAAGAGGACTAATCCAAAGATACCGAACACCATCAATTGATTCGTGGTTTTTGATCAGTTGATTGACCAATGGAAGAAACGCCGCTTCTGTTTTTCCGTGTCCTGTTGGGGCAATCAGGAGAACCGACTCTCCTTTAAGAATTCGTGGGATACTACGGCTCTGAATAGGTGTAGGTCTTCGAAATCCCTGTTTGTTAATTTCCTCAACAAGTTTTGGACTTAGTATTCCAAAGATATTCTTTCCCACGTTAGAGTGGCTCCTGATTTTCCGGTTCCATGGTGATGTTTTTAATACAATAGCTGTAAAAACCCTGTGATATTAGTCCATCAACCTTGGGAGGCTGTTTTCACGCGTGCCACTTAAGCTTGCCGAAATTATTGATACGATTGTGACCAAATCAGGTAAATCCAAAGAGGATGTTTTACGCTTAATTGAAGCGAAAAAGAAGGAATTGGATGGCTATGTAACCGATGAGGGTGCTGCGTCCTTAGTAGCTCGCGAGCTTGATTTGGATCTATTTGAAAGCCAAGCTACACCTGAACTAAAACTCACTGTACGCGATTTAGTAGCTGGAATGACGGGCGTGTCATTAAATGTAAAAGTAGTTCGGATTTTTCCTGTGAGAACATTTCAAAGAAAACAAGGAGGAGAAGGGCAAGTTGCCAGTATAATCGGCAATGATGCAACAGGATCGATCCGCGTGACGTTCTGGAATAAACATACTCAACCAATAGAAGACAAAGAATTCGACGAAGGTGACATCGTCCGAGTTATTAATGGTCGCGTAAGGACAGGTCTTGGAGATCAGCTGGAACTTCATTTAGGCGGGGGAAGCCGCATCATGGTCAATCCCCCGGATGTGGATCCTAAAGACTTTCCAGATGAAGTGGTAAAACTTACGAAATTACAGTCGCTTCAAGAGGGTATGAGTGATGTCTTTGTTGAATGCGAAGTCACTGCCAAATATCGAATCACTTCCTTTAGTCGGGGAGATTCTGAAGGAATTGTGGCTAACTTAGCAATTCAAGATGAAACCGGTCGTAGTCGACTCGTTTTATGGGACGAACAAAGTGACTGGTTTAACAAATTATCTGTAAATGATAGGATTCGCATCGAAAGTGGCTATGTACGCCTGGACCAAAATGGTAGGCCAGAAATTCATGTTGGACGTCGTGGTCGACTTACAGGACTTAGTTCTTCCAGTAAGTCTTCAATAAGTCCCACACAACCACAGAAGCTTAACAACCTCAAACCTGGTGATTTTGCGTCTACAGTTGCTGTCGTTGTGATGGAAAATCAAGGTATTAGTTCGTTCACTCGTCGAGACGGACGAGAGGGAAAACGGCTGGTCTTGATATTAGCTGATGATTCAGGAAGAGTTCGGACGGTGGCCTGGGGGAAGGCAGCAGAAAATCTTGCTGATCTCAAAGAGGGTACAAAATTATTGTTAAAGGGTGTTAGTTGTCGGTTAGGGCTTCGTCAAGACCTTGAACTTCATATAAATGAGTCCACGCAGGTTCTTCGAAATCCACCTGATTTGGAAATTAAAAGTACCTCCAATAAGTATCTGAAAACCGAACAAACAGAGGTTCCAAGTCAAGTTTTAGCAAAAGTCACAGAAGGTAATTTTGTAACCATACGTGGAACGATTGTTCAAGTAATTCATCAAAAATCTGTCTACGAGTCTTGTCCAAAGTGCTTCAAAAAAATCTCTCAAGTCAACTCGAAAATTACCTGCCCAAAATGTGGGGAAATTCCTAAAGCGGAACCAAGGCTAATTGCTAAAATTGTAATCGATGATGGAACAGAAAACATTCGGGCAAGCCTTATTGGGGACTCAGCTGAGAAATTATTTGGAATCACCAGTATTGACGCGAAGTCCCTAATTACCGAATCAGGAAACGAAGATGAACCGGTTCGTCAAGTGGAGGAAAAACTTCTAGGCAAAGAAATTAAATTATCAGGTCGAATCAATTTAAACAACTTCTCTAACGAGCTAGAACTCTCCGTTAACGAGGTTTCTGATATCGATGCACTTGAAGTTGCTAACCAGCTTATGAATGATCTTGAACGAAAAGCCCAAAGGTAATGTAGTTCTTCTATCTAAATATCGTAAAAATGTACCTTGTTAATCATGATTGGTGAATTTAATGGGTCGACGAAGAAGAAAAGCAACTCCCCGCCGTCCTGTACGAACGATTCCATCCATTTTCAATTGTCCTCGGTGTGGCCGAAATGCGGTTCGGGTTGAATTAAACAAAAATATTGGTCAAGCCACAATTCATTGTGGTAATTGTGATGTTCAGGCGACAGTTAGAATTACACCCCTGACTGAGCCGGTGGATGTGTATGGCGAATTCGTTGATATCTGTGCTAGCCAGTCGTCAACAACTACTAAATCATCCGATTCCCAGCTCTCCTCTAAAACGTAACCTTTTTCATTTTTCACCTTGCTACGTATTCCTTCCTTGACTAATATTCTCGCGCTGGTGTTCATGAAAATCTGTTGTATAATACCTGCTTACCAAGAATCCCGTGCAATCAAAAAGGTAGTGAATCTTTCTCAGAAATACTGTACATGTGTCATTGTAGTCGATGATGGGAGTACCGATGGCACACACCGTATTGCAGAAGAGTCGGGGGCAATTGTCCTTCGTCACTCCAAAAATCTTGGCAAGGGAGCTGCGTTAAAAACTGGATTTAATCATGCAATAGAAATCGATTGTAAAATTGTCATCACATTAGATGGTGATTTGCAGCACAATCCCCATTCAATACCTCGGTTCATTAAAAAAATCGAAGAAGGATTTGATGTCGTAGTCGGTTCTCGTTATGCAACTAAATCTGAAGATATGCCCTTTGCGAGGAAGTTGAGTAATCTTATTACCACGCAAGCTTTACGTGTCTTTTTCAAAGTGCCAGTTACTGATTCGCAATCGGGTTACCGTGCATTTAGACAACAGGTGTTGGAGAAAATTCAAGTTCGAGATGCCGGGTTTGCAGCTGAAACAGAGATCCTCATTGATGCCAAACGGGCTGGATTCAAAATTGGGGAGGTTCCCATTGCCACTAATTACGGTGATGAAGAATCTAAAATTCGTGCGCGTAGAGATATTACACGCTGGTTGCTAACGTTAAGTAGGAATCTTCTTTCTTCATTCTCGTTTCGTCTGCCAAAGTGAATAGGCAAATACGACAATTCCTGCAACTAACACTATCGCTACGAAGATAATCATTATTTGTGTTGGATCTTGGACTAAGTCAATTGACATCCATCTGAAAATATTTAACCATAAAACACGATTATCCAAGGACTGGAACCAGCTTTGATTAGTTCCCGCACATGTTGTATCAGAAAACATTGTGGTCGAAGAACAGAGCACAATTCTTGAGCTTCCAATCCTAAATGCTGACAACCATCCTGGCTGATTCTGAATCACCTCACCGCTTAGGGCAACTGCTTGTGATGTTTCTGCACCACTTGAGATGATAAGATTTGAGTCATCTGTTGTCAGCGAACCCCCTGCAACAATAACCGAATTTATACCAGTAACTAAAGTTTCACGATTCAGTTGAGAGTAAAAATACGAATTATTTACTTCAACGTTATATGGGAGAATTCGAGAATTTTCTAAATCGATGATTGCATCGCCTTCGGAATTATTACCACTACTAAAGGTTGTAAATTCGATTCTTGCTTCGGTTAATCGCTGAAGAATCATATTAACTGCTATCGGGTTTCCAATCGGTCTCCTTGTGGTCTGGTAATCACTTAAAAGAAATATTGAACCTCCGTGTCTCACATATTCAGAGATTACATCCAGTTCAGAGGTAGAATAATTTTCCATCGGGTTTGGGATGACAAGAATGTGTGAACGAGATAGATTCGCGGCTGTTAATATCCCGTCTTCGAGTATCCGAATCTGGTATTCAGGATAATCCACAAAGTAACTTATGGCCTCAGTGAAATTTTGTCTTGTAACACTATAGGTTGCATTATGGCTAAAATCAAAAACAATTGATATTTCTCCCTCTTCTCGTTGGGTTGATCCTCTCACCTGTGGTAAAACGCACAACAAAAGAATCACTAATAGCCCAATTATGATTTTTTTTCGGGACGCTAAAGCCATCTGCCTGTTTCACCTATAACTGATAGGCAAAATTGACAAGAATCAAACCTTAAAGCCTTTTCCCAATAGGAGAAAGATAATTCTTTTTGAAATGCTTTGATAGCTGGAATTAAACAAAATTTATTCGCTGGTTCTGCCTAAACGCATAAGAATCATGAGCTTAGTCGGTTAGTGTAATGGCCAATCAAATTGTCACCACGGAGGTTCAGCGGAAATTATTTCACTCGCTCATGCTTCTTGTGGCCCTAGTAAATGCAATTGGGTTAGCATTATTTGGAATTCCGTATGGTCCACTTCTATCCATAGGTTTTACAGGCATTTGCCTCGTTTTCTTCTTGGGAATCGATGTAACCAGAATTCGTGTGTACGGATATTTTCCTCTCAAACGCATTACAGACCGGGTTATGCGTCCTCGCGAGCGGACAAGATTAGGCGCCAGTGTCTATTTTGCAGTGGGGACCATGATAATTTTCTTGACACTCTATATTTTCAGTAATATCCTCTTAACATGGTTTAACTTGACTTGTATTTGGATGCTTTCAGGCTGGTTAGCTGTAAGTGCGGTTATGGTTGCAGCCATAGGGGATGGAATGGCAGCGATAATTGGAATACGCTTTGGTCGCCATCGTATCCGGAGTAACCGAACACTTGAAGGTTCGATTGCTGGATTTATTTTTGGATTCCTTGCTTTTCTACCTCTGTGGTTTCTCCTTACCATTCCACTAATATACGG
The DNA here is from genome assembly GCA_048939245.1 of Promethearchaeota archaeon. GTDB lineage: Archaea > Asgardarchaeota > Hermodarchaeia > Hermodarchaeales > Hermodarchaeaceae > Hermodarchaeum. The sequence goes on from JBHLPR010000015.1 coordinate 37,745, forward strand.
GCTCGTTGCAGCACTGATGCTTTTATTCGTTGATTTCGCTGCTCCTCCCATCGATGACAATCTTATTAATCCAATAGCCATTGGGTTGGTTTTAGCGTTTTTTGAACTCATGCTTGTAGTAGTTCTTATGGGAGGGCTGGGGTAAATGGATTATCATGAATCCTATGTAAACGCGATTCGTGAAGAGATTCGACATATAGCAAAAGTTGCAGAGGCAGCTCGAAGTAAAGGACTAGATCCAACTAAGGACGTAGAAATAAAACCCGCCGATGATGTTGCTGGACGGGTAGAAGGACTCGTAGGACCTCCCGGTGTGGCTGATAGAATTCGCCAATTAAGTGAAACAAAACCCGCTCATAGTGTTGCCTTCGAGGTTGCTCAGGAAATTATTCAAAGCACGCAAGCAATGGGAGGGAATCTGGAAGAAGCCGCAGAACAAGCGATTCGAACGGCTTTAGCCATTCTCACCGAAGGAATTACTGCTGGACCTATAGAAGGGATAGCAACTGCAAAGATAAAAACTAACACTGATGGAAGCAGATATCTTGCAGTATATTTCGCAGGTCCAATTCGCGCTGCAGGAGGAACTGAAGCAGCTCAAACTGTTATCGTTGCTGATGCTGTTCGGCAACAAATAGACTTAGACCGCTACAAACCCTCAAATGAGAATGTTGAACGATATGTAGAAGAAGTTGATTTGTACAACCGTATATCCCATCTCCAATACCCCTCGCGACCTGAAGAAGTTCGCCTAGCAGCACGTAACATTCCCGTTGAGGTTACTGGAGAACCCACCGCTGAAGTGGAAGTCACAGGATATCGTGATCTTCCAGGGGTCGAAACTAATCGGCTTCGAGGCGGTGCAATTCTGGTTCTAAATGATAGTATTCTTGGTAAAGCTCATAAATTAGCAAACCAAGTAGCTCAACTCTCTTTATCCGGCTGGGATTGGTTAGAAAACTTGGCACCTCAAGAATCAGATGAAGACCAAATCGAACAACGGATTCAACCAAAGGAAAAGTATCTGGAAGATATTATAGCTGGTCGCCCTGTATTGGCTTATCCTTCTCGGAAGGGAGGGTTCCGGGTTCGATATGGTCGATCACGGAATACGGGTTTAGCCGCCCTTGGGGTTAATCCCGCAACAATGCTGCTTCTTGACAATTTCATTGCCTGTGGAACCCAATTAATAATCGAACGTCCTGGGAAGGGATGTATCGCAATGCCCGTGGATACCATTCACGGTCCGATAGTAAAACTCTACGATGGAAGTATTCACCGTGTAGATACTGTTGAAGAAGCTAAGAATCTCTGCGATTCAGTATCCAAAATTCTCTTTTTAGGCGATTTGTTAATTGGATTTGGTGAATTTCGTGAAAATAATCATCTTTTAGTTCCATCAGGATTTTGTCCGGAATGGTGGGCTCAAGAAGTAATGCGTAAGTTTCTCGACGCACCTTTACAAGGTCACCAAAAACTCTTCAAACAGATTGACAAACCAATCTTTAACAGATTAATAGCGCAACCACTCAATACTCAACCCGACTCTTGGCAAGCATTAACCATCTCAGAAATTCTCCATGCTCCACTCCATCCGCGCTACCTCTATTTTTGGGAAGATCTATCAATCCAACAATTACAAACGTTCAGTAACTGGATTAAAGAACTCAAACCAGATTATGAAAACGACCGGTTGGTGTCTTTACATGGAACTGTGGATGAAGATATCGAAGCCATAATAGACATTCTTTGTATTCCATGTAAAATTCAAAAGAACAAAATTTGGTTTTATGAAGCCGCCCCAATCCTTTTTGCCATTTTTCTTGGACCGAATAAATGTAAATTCTCAACATTGAACGAAAGCGAAGGAGATGCATTAGACTACTTACAAGAAAACTGGACGATTCCTCTGCACCCCAAGGGAACCTTCTATATCGGTGCACGCATCGGGCGCCCTGAAAAGGCGAAACGCCGTGAGATGTCACCACCCCCTCATGGCATTTACCCTATTGGAAATGTCGGAGGATCAATGAGAGATATCCGAAAAGCAGAGAAGACTCAGAGTGTGAACATAGAAGCTAACTACCGCCTTTGTCCACGCTGTGGAGAAACCACATTTTTCCGAATTTGCCCCAACTGTCAAATTGAAACCGAACAGACCTACTGGTGTCCAATCTGCGCTTGTTCAAGTAAAACACAAAAATGCGCAAAATGTGGAAATCCTGCTAACACATATGGACCAATTGAACTCCAAATCAAAGATGAGCTTAAGCGGGTTCGAACTAAGTTCGGAGGCAAACTTCCCACTCGAATTAAAGGCGTTAAAGGCTTGATGAGTAAAAACAAAACTCCTGAAATTCTCGAAAAAGCGGTACTCCGCGCAAATTATGATCTTTTTGTCTACAAAGATGGCACAATTCGATTCGATATGACTGATGCGCCTCTTACTCATTTCAAGCCAAGCGAGGTCAATGTAACACCAACTCAACTCACAAGCTTAGGCTATCACTTTGACATCAACGGTGACCCCCTCACTGATAATGACCAAATTCTCGAACTCAAAATCCAAGACATCATCGTACCCTTTAATTGCGCGAAGTATCTCTTTCGCGTCTCCCAATTCGTTGACGACCTACTCACCCAGGTCTATAATCTTGACCCCTTCTATAGCCTAAAAACACCCGAAGACCTCATTGGACACCTCGTCATCGGACTCGCCCCCCACACATCCGCAGGTGTCATCGGCCGCATCATCGGCTTCACACCCCTCAGAGTCTGCTACGCACACCCCTTCTGGCACGCCGCAAAACGCCGAAACTGCCTTCATGAAGAGGAAGAGATCCTCATCTGGGACACTAAAGATCAACAACTTCTCAAACTTCCCCTCGGCTCAATCGTTGAAGAACTGCTCGAAAATGGAACACCCAAACAAATCGTCGATGATTTCGGGACACTTGCCATCGACAACCCCTACACTCATTGGCGAACCATTAGTCTCGACCCTAATACTCACCAAGCCGTCTATCAACCCATTAAACACTGGATTAAAGGCACAAGCCACCACTGGCTCAAGATCACTACACTCTCCGGACGCACCATCACCATGACCCCAGATCACAATGCCATGATCTGGAACCCAACCACGAAGACCATCGAACGCATCAAAGCCCACCAACTCACAAACGGTGATCACATTCCTATTCTCGCCTCCATAGAGATCCCTTCGAACAATCCACCACAATCAATCAACATCCTCCAAGAACTATCAGACCGCCTTCCAAATACTGAAACATTCCAAACCTTCAAACACCAAACCCGGTTACGCAACGCCGAACCATGGATGCGAAAAACTCTCCACCGATTCGCCGTATCACTTTACAATCAACAATACAATACTCACCATAGCACTCTCACGCAATGGAAACAAACCCACACCCTCAAACAATACTTCAGAACACTCATTCCCAAGAAGCGTCGCACTCCCCTATTTTCACCCGCTTGGTATCAATCCATCCCCTTAACCCACCTTGAAGTTCTCGAACACGCAGGCGTCTTCCACTGGAACGACATCCCCCACACCGCACACCTCGGCATGACCCGCGACGATCACACCATTCCACCCTACATTCTATTTGACTCAAATCTCGTACGCCTCCTCGGCTACTACTTCGCCGAAGGCTACATCCGCGACGAACCCACCTGCTACCAAACCAACTTCAGCGTCCCCCACCCCGCCCTCCGCACCCACCTCCGACACCTCATCCACACAGTATTCGGATCCGACCCCTACTACAAACAAGACAACCACCAACTCGTCCACACCGGCCACATCCACGCCTATCTCCTCGCTTATGCGTGGAAAATCGGGAAAAACGCACTAACAAAACGCATTCCTAATTTTGTATATAATTTGCCTAGGGAATTTCGACTTCACTTCCTATCAGCCTTGATCGATGGAGATGGTTCCATTATCCCTCGGTCATGCAGAACTACAATTTACACTGCAAACGAAAAGCTCGCTAAAGACTATTCATTTCTTCTATCGACATTGGGTGTTTTTGCACGAATCCATCAAGCAAAGGGTGGACGGTTTGGTCAAGCAGTTTTAGAAAGATATGAGGAATTAGGTCTCGAACCCAAAAAAACAGAAGGCTTGTACCACGTAGATATTCCTGGTAGAGAAAATATTCCCTTCTTGGAAGATCTGTCTTTGATTAACTCCGAAAAAGACGAAAGAAGAAGAAAGATACTCGATAAGGGCTTTCCTAAAATCCAATTCTTAACAAAAATCGGAGAACACGTTATTCTTGATCAAGTAAAAGAAATAATTCCATCTCAAAACGATGATTCTTCATATTGTCTAGAAGTCGTAAAAGAAGAGCATCAAAGCAATCTCTATAACAATATATCAACTGCTAATTGTTTAGTTTTTCAGTGTGATGGCGATGAAGATTCGTTGTTGCTGACGTTGGATTCGATGATTAATTTTTCGCGGGAGTATTTGCCGACGTCTCGGGGTGGTTCGATGGATAC
>JBHLPR010000016.1:0-42253 GCA_048939245.1 Promethearchaeota archaeon
CTGAAGTTTTTATAACCAAATCTCCCACTTGCAATGTTTGTAATTATAATAAACCAAAAGAGAAAACCCGATAAGAACATTGGAATAATCATGAATAATCCCATTTTTAGAAATAAACTGAATACTAACACATTGTATTTTATACGAAATATAAGATTTAGCTTCTTGAAGAGGGCATTAACAGAGATTATTTGGTCATAGCCCAATGCTTTTACTCACAGAATCCGACAACGCTCACATTCTGTGGCTTGAGGGTATATCCTCTTCTTTTTATAACTGAAAGGGCTTGGGCTATTACTTTTTATAACTGAAGGAATCGTAGCATAATTGTTCACTATTCAAAATCGAAGGATTTTGAGGGAACTGTAAATGAAGAAAGTATTTGCATATGTATGTCTCCTTAATGGGTTATACGACATTATTCTCGGCTTTACCATGTTTGCAGCACCAGCCTTTATGGGAGTTTTAATCAGCGCAACAATTGACATCTATTTTATTGCGAATATACAAGTGGTTGGGGCTCTCCTAATTAGTTTAGGAATAGCTCTTATCGCGGCATTTCGAAATCTTGATCAGTTACTCATTGTGCCATTCATCAAAATCATTGCCCACTTCCTAGCAGCTGGTAGCATGATTTACCATACCGTTGTTTCAGCATTATCACTCAATATCATTATCCTTGCAGGTGTCGATTTGATCTTCGGAATTCTCTATATCCTTTTCTTTCTCCTCATTAAGGACTACACCTTAACAAGTGCATTCAAGGCTGGTTAATCAATTCAACTACACTCAACGAATACATAATTGAGTAACAAGTCTGCTCGCCAGCCTTTCCTTTTTCTTCAAGGATTTCCCTTCAGAACAATGGTTTTACCCACAAAGACAAGCCTTAACCAATTTTTCCAAAATTAAGAGAAACTTGAAAAATCGTTGCGCGGATGGATTTCTCAAAAATTTATGGCTTGGATAGTTTCACTACAATTATTTTCTTTAATTTGTAGGTGTCATTCTTTTTGGAAATGTTAGACATGGAATGATTGCCTCATTCAAAAATAATTAAACAAATTTTAGATAAAATCACTGCATCGTATGCGATCTTCAGAGTATACGCCATTGGAGGTTTTACTTAGTGAAGCACTTGTTTCATTATTGGCGGCATCTACGGACAGTTGCTGCTTTATACGAGGAGGGGAAGTATCAAGAAACTATAGACTTCTTAAGAGAAGTAGCCACTGACTTTCCCGACTTCAAACCTGAAATCTATTACACCCAGATGGCGGCAGCAATAAAACTCGATAAGTACGACCTGTTCTTCGAGTTATTCAACGAGATTCTAGATGATGATGGATGGTATAATGAGACCATTTTGCGTGAATCCCCTTCCTTCAAACCCCTACAGGGTATGCCTGAATTCGAAAAACTGGTCTCCATCAGCGTAGAACGTGCCAAACAAGCATCTAGGAACCATACAAACTTTACCATGTTCCCAGAAACCACCAGCCCTTCCACACCCCTGATGTTAGCCCTCCACGCTCAAGCTAGCATCATTAGCAAAGAATACCATGCATGGAAAACAGTCGTTAACCACGGCTACATACTTGGAATGCCACAAACCACTAACAGGTACTGGTCAGGAATCGCTACCGGGTACTGGCCAAACTACGAAACATCAATTCATCAAATCAAAGCCTATGTCGACACAATCAACTTAAACAAAACACTTGATCTAAAACACTCCATTGCTGGGGGGCTTTCAATGGGAGGTGACCTCGCCATCAGGCTTGCACTCACAGGAACAATACCTGTATGTGGCTTCATCGCTGTTTCCCCTGGGGGCCCCTGGATGAACGAACCCAAAAAATGGAAAACCCTAATCGACGACACCAGATGTCACGACATCAAAGGCATCATCATCCGCGGCAAAGAAGACCAAGCGATCCCCCGTAAATACACCCAAACACTCACGAACATGTTCAACAATAGCGGTATACCTTGCCAATTCCTCGAATACCCAAAACTCGGTCACTGGTACCCCAACAATTTCGCCGACACTATAATGGATTTCATAAACAATATCGAATAACCACTTTCTCAAGCAAATACCATAAAGGGTCATTTTTTTCTTATACGCACAATACCCGCGTGGTCAGCAACGCCTTTGCCCCTATTTACCTCTGTTAGTAAAAGACTATATTTAGCGTGTCTACAAGTGCTGGATATCCGATCAATCGTCAAGCGACCGACGCCTTTCTACTCACAAACCCAAGCCTTACTGGAATTTTTTATTCCCCCTTTGCTGAGTTTTAATGTGTGCTAAAGATTGGCTAAAAACTGATTCACCCAATCAATTTATTTATATACTTAAATATTTGAATGAGTTAATACGTTAAACAGTTCGAGGCTAAGAAAGTGACTAGGGAACACAAATCCCGACCGACTAAATCAGAAGATGAGGAATCTGTCCAGATGGGGCTTTTCGAAAAGTATCTAACCCTTTGGATTCTATCGTTCATGGCAATTGGACTACTCCTAGGATGGCTTTTCCCCGCCTTCGCTCTAACACTTGCAGGACTCCAATTTGCCGGGTTTTCAATTCCTATTGCCATTTGCCTCTTCTTTATGATGTTCCCGACGCTCATCAACATTGAATACGGAGAAATTAAGAATGCCGTTAAATTCCCTAAACCGCTTGTGATCACTCTCATTGCGAATTGGATTATTAATCCACTTCTCGGTTTTTTCTTAGCAAGCACCATTCTCGGGGCGAACCCCGAGTATGCAATAGGTGTTATCCTTCTTGCCGTATCACCCTGTACAGCAATGGTCCTGTTTTGGAATAAATTTGCGAAAGGCAACATTAACCTAGGCTTAGTTATAACTTCAATCAACTCAATCTTGATTCTTCTTCTCTATGCGCCACTCGCTTCCTTTTTCATAGGATTCTACGTCACAGTACCCTTCATTACTCTCCTATTCGGGACTATGTTTTTTCTTGTTCTTCCCCTCGTCACCGGCGTCATAGTTAAACGCCATGTCTACAACACCAGAGGTCACGATTGGTATGTCAGTAACTTTAAACCCGTTTTAGATAAAATCGCCATCGTCGCGCTCCTCATCACTCTTATCGTCCTCTTCTCCTTTCAGGGCCAAGTCATTCTAACCCAACCTCTCGATGTTCTCTGGATTAGCAGTGTTCTTCTCCTCAACTATGCCATCATGTTTATCTCAATATTCTTCGTTTGCTATAAACTCAAATTCACCTACAAACAGACAGTTACAACCACCATCATCGCTAGTAGCTCTCATTTTGAAATCGCCATCGCCACCTCCATTCTCCTTTTCGGACCTGGATCCGGGGCTGCGTTCGCCACCGTAGTTGGTGTTCTCTGGGAAGTCCCTCTAATGGTTGCCTTCATCAAACTTGCCCTGCAACTCAAACCGAAACTCTGGCATGAACCCACAGATGCAATTGACATATCAAATGAAGTGGGATTAGAATAAGCTGAGGTGTTCCAAAATCCAGTTCCTGTCAAAGGAACACTATTTACTAATTCAAGAGTTCTTGCACTTGTGCCACTAGTTGTTGAACGAGCTCAGGGTTTGCTTTATAATGATTAAACCGCCCTTTTCTCCGTCGCTGTAATAGCCCTACCCGAGCTAGAATATTCAAATGATGTGAAATGGCAGGTTGACTCAATTCACTCACACCTACGAGGTTGCAAACACAGATCTCTTCTGTTCCAATCGCTGCTAGTAACTTCAATCGTTGAGGATGTGCCAATGCTTTCGCTACAGCTACTACCTCACTCACTTGCTTTTCACCAAGCTCAGACTCCAAATCAGTCAACCGCTGAAGGAGTCGATCCCTATCCTCGCCCGATTCTTCATCACAATGTTCTGACATACTCATCACGTTTTCTTTTTACAAATTATTTTTGCAACCCATCCACATATTTAAATGCGTCTATTTTAATCTAAAAAAATCACTCGCATGATTAGAAAATAACCAATTGCTATTGTATAAGCATCGCACTTATACTCACAAACCCAAGCCTTACTGAACTTTATTCTTCGATTCTCAATTACATCTGTCAATTGTAAGTAAATATTCGAAAAGTTGCCTGTTTAAAGCAATGACTTGGTTTCGTCAGGAAATCCTTTGTATTCAATAACGCCGAGTTGTTGATAGAAATCCATCAAATCAAAAACCTGCGTTACCTTTTCGATGACTTTCCCATTAGCAATCCGATAAACGACGATACCTGTCAAGGTGAATTTCTTGCCGGTGGGAGCTAGTCCGTGATATTCTCCAGTATGGGTTCCCGTACTTTTAATCTGAAACCATACAGTATCCCCATCCGCGGCGATGTGGGTTATTGTCCGTTGAACATCAGGAAACCCCTTGTATATCGTTTTTTCCATTTTTATGTAAGCGTCTCTTCCCCGCAATTTCATTGGATAATCTACAAAATCAGGGGCGATAATTTCATCGATTAGAGTTTCATCCTTGGTATTGAAGGCTTTGGCTAATTTCTGAACGAGCGCTTTATTCTCCTCTATAGACATTGGACATCATACTCCGAGTGTAAACCTGTTCAACACGTGAAATGAACCCATTGGATTTTAAGGATATCAATTTACTAGCGTTTATTCTAGTTTAGATGGAGTTGATGTATTGCTAAATGAAACGAGCCCCGAAAGGAACGCGTTGTTGAAAACAATTGCAGATCTTGATCGAGCCTTTTCCGAAGATCGCGCTGAGGACATGGGTAAGTTCTTTGCCCCGAATGCACGGCTCATGTTCCCCAATATGGAAGACATCTTGGGTCGAGAATCAATTCAACAAACGTTTGTTAGCTTAATGGCAGAATATTCAACAGATTCATTTCACCCAAACCGGGAATTGATCGACATCTATGGGCACAGGGCATACACTTTGGGAAGTTTCATAGAAATACGCACACCCCTCAAAGGGGGGCCGAAAGAGAAGATATACGGACGTCTTCTGGAAATCTGGCAACGCTCCTCTAAGGGCAACTGGGAGATAATCCGTTTCATGACTGGAAGGTATTCTGATTTGGAGCTTATCGAATAACTGGCTGTACGACCGACGTTTTTTAATCAAAGGTAGTATACCCTAAGAGTTCGTTTATTTTATTCGTTTTTTTATTATGTTAAGTTGTGAGTGTAAAAGATTTAATACTCACAAAATGTGAGTAAATTATTATGCCAATTCCTCCACACCCATTCCAAGAAGAGCTGATTCAAGCAGTAAAACGTGTTACCCCCAGCGTTGTGAGCGTCAGCACAATGGCGTTAATGCGTAACTATTATCGGATCCATCCTATCGGTGGTATGGGTTCTGGAATCGTTTTAGATGATCATGGTCACATTATTACGAACCGACATGTCATCGACCGTGCGCAACGGATTTCGGTAGCTGATACAGAGGGGGGGCGTCATGATGCATCCTTGCTTGGTGGTGACCAGCTTATCGATATTGCTGTGTTGAAAGCAGAAGATGGAGTTCTACAACCAGCGACTTTGGGGGATTCCGACCAACTACAGGTGGGGCAACTTGCCATTGCGGTGGGCAATCCCTATGGATTTATTCTTGGTGGCCCTACGGTGACAACTGGTGTGATTAGTGCTATTAAGCGGCAAATTCAAGCGAAGAATATTGTGTTGGAAAAACTCATTCAAACTGATGCCGCCATCAATCCCGGAAACAGCGGTGGCCCATTGTGTGACATTAGTGGCAACGTAGTTGGTGTAAATACAGCAATGCTACCCTATGCTCAGGGTATTGGATTTGCCATACCCATTAACACGGTTAAAGAAATTTCAGAAGAGATCATCGAATTTGGTCACGTAAGGCGATCGTATATGGGCTTTTTCGGGGTTGGAATTAATCCAGCCATCGCGCGTACCTATAAATTATCCGTGACTGAAGGAGTACTTATTGCTCAAGTCGTGAATTCGAGCCCTGCAGCCAGTGCGGGATTAAGAGAAGGTGATATCATTGTCGCTTTTGATAGTGAGAAAATCGTTTCAATGGGTGAAATCCAAGAACGGTTACGGAAACGTGCGGTTGGTACTCGGTTGGATGTGACAGTGGTGCGTGGTCAGAGGCAACGAGTATTCCCACTTGTTCTGGGTGAGGTCCCTGGTTAACCTAAGCTCCTGTATCAGTAAGGTTAGCTGTCTCGGGTTTTACATCAATCGGTGGTTCATAGCGAGTAATTGATACTAGGTAGAGAAGGAGTAAGAAATAGGCGAAATAGAAACCCACTAAACTCATGATGATTAAGAGAGAATTGGGAAAGAGAATCAACGCTAACCCCAGTTCGGTGACGAGTTGGAGCGTAATGAGGACAAAGGCAATGATTAGATAACCAGTCAGTCCCGGCAGGATTTTATTTCGTGATTTGATTCGGAGCGTTTGCACCCAATTGGGAGTTGGATCCCGGAAATACCAGATGAGGGCAAGGATACCGACAATGATGCCAATAGTTAATAGAACGAGGAGAAGTCCGGCATAGATGAGAAGGAGATTGATGTCATCTATGCTGATGAGGATCAGTTCTGAGAAAGCGACTGCATTGATAAAGCCATGGATAATCATGGGATAGATGACATGTCGAGTAAACACATAGACAAACCCAAGCATAAGACCAATAGTAAATGTTGTAACGAAATGAGTGACCACATAGCCTAAGCTTCCATTAACGAGGTCGTTGGGAACATGGATGAGCGCAAAGCCCAGACTTGAGGCGATAACAGCTGCAGTGGGAGCCATTCCGCGAAACTCGAGGGCAGGAATCAGCATCCGCCGAAAGATGAGTTCTTCGAAAATTGCTGCGCCAACTGTAGCAGTCGCAAAGAGGAGGACAATATTCCATGGATTTGCCAGCTGTGTTGGTCCCAAAATGAAATCACCGTAGGAATGCTCAATGGGGATGCCAGCAGCAGTAAATGCAAATAATAATACTAGCCCAAGCCCCATCGAAAGTGTCAAGGCAAAGCATGCTGCGCCTAAGACTTTGAGAGTCCTGTAAAGCGTGGGAGTCCGGGTTTCGACATTTTTCAATTGGAAGAGGGGGATTAACACAAGAAACGTGACGACGATTCCGATTATCTGGCCTACCAGATTAATTTGAATAGAAGACATGATTGGATCAGGAATGATTACTGGTACAAAATAACCGAGAAGCACCAAGGAAAGGGCTCCTAATGAAAGAAGAAGTAATCCAACTACTATGATTACAGCGGGAGTAAGGAAGTTGAGAAAGCCTTCATCACGTTCCTGAATTTCCATATTAAGTCACCTATCCGAATCATTGGGAAGTTTCAACATAAAAAAAGAGAGGATTCACCTAATTCAACGTCTAAGGCCGCAATTCAGATAGTAAACCTTGTTCCAATTGATTACTTGATTTTCAGCCAAAACTGGGTCAAATCATCTGCCAGGTGAGTTGACATGAAACCGTGAACTGAGAGTTCCTGAATCCCTTGAAGAAAATAGTCTATACGTTTCTTATGTTGGAGCTTGTTATTTCTAAGAGCTTGCTTTTCAAGACTTTCACGAAACTTGGGCTTGGTAATCATCTCAGAACGTATAAGATTCTGCAGTGAGATGCAAAATTCATCATCAAAAAGCTGAACATTGAAAGCTTTCACAGGTGGAACAGATCTGGTACCTTTCCAATGAATAGGATCTGTTGGACGAAGTAACTTCAAGGGTGGAATAATCGCATAATGAGTTGGATTGAGTGTTTTGATAACAAAAATCGGAACTAAGAGCTCTATTACAGGATCTTCACAGAACATGTTATCCGTTTTAGCCGAAATATCGATGAGCCGTTTGTATTGTTGGTCTAATTTGGAACTAATGTCATGAAGAGTTTGTATGAGTGCGGGATAGCTCCCGAGGATTCTTTCTCTTAAACTTACTAATATACTCAGTTGTGATTCAGCCTCTACTGGAGCATTTTTTCTTGGTGAATGTGGTAAGGAGTATTCGGGTGAAGGATTCGTAAGTGCGTTCTGTTGAAGTCCCATTTTTTCTTGTTCATAAATCGATAACCATCGACGTTCGGCTTCTTCTAGTTGTGAAAAAGCCACATCAAGTTCGATTGACGTTTGCTGAAGTGATTGACGGAAATCGTGGGCAAGTATCTTTGGTTGAATTAGATCCTCAGGGTTCTCTTGGAAAATTAAGTCAGTTTTTGTAGGGGTTGCATCCATTTGAAGGATAAATTGACGGCATTGTTTTGTAGCAAACTTTAAGATACCTTCTAAATGGCTAAGAAGCTGAGCCATTCCTAACTCAGCAGCCGTGTTCTGATGAATTTTCAACCGTTCTTCGTTAATGTACTTTAATTGACGTTCGATGTACTGATTGATAGCATCCATCATATGCATTAAGTGTTCATGGCAGAGATCTAGTCGAGATATTTCACCTCGTACTAACGCTTCAAGGTCCAGTGCAGCTTTTTCATCAAATGCTGTTTGGATACATCGTTTTTTAGAGGGCTTAGGCAATGATGGTTCGATGAGTCGAGTTATTGCTTCAAGCGTCGTCGGCTTGAGTACATTCGGGAGCGTTATGCTCGTCGGATCCAGATTCTTCACTAACTTCTCTAGGTTAACAATTAGGCTTGGTACCTGTTGAGATTCTTCAACATGGGTCAGAAGGTTTTCAAAGGCTTCGGGGGGTAAGACTGTGATGTTTTTTAGTGTGACAGATGAATTTCCCACACCACAGATAATCAGCTTATGTTCAGGATTTACCTGAATTAAGTAGATTGGCAAATAGAGTTGTGAAATAAAAGAAAGACGTAGTGGTGACCGGGCTTGCTTGCGCAAATATGTAACGGCGGTTACTAGGTCGGACTCGTATGTGAAACTGGACTTACCCTTTTTACTTTCCCATACCCACTGCGATTTAGGTTGGGTTTTCATTGATGAACGAAAAAATGCAGCAACCTTTGTGTCGGTCACTGAATTACCGCTCCGTAAACTAATTGATTATAAATTGAAGAATCGATTCGGAGATTAAAAAAAAGAAAAGCCTTGTCTCCACCTTTCACCTTATTGACGAAGTTGTCTGGAAGTTCACCACCATAGGGAGCTAAGCAGCAAGTAATCGTGTGTTCCCAATCCATATGACAACACGGACATGAGGGATCTCCAACCCATGAGAACTTGTATTTGCCGGGTATCAAATCCATAGTTATTCCGCCGTTTTTATCGGTAAGCAATTCATAGATCGGTACCCAGCTTCCTTCAGCTTCTGTGCAGTTCCAGTAATACACAGTGATCCATTCTTCGCATAATGGATAAACGCCAGCGGGCCAGTCAGCGGGAACTGTCCAGAAGAAGTGCTTCGTCACGTCTGATTTGGTGGGTGGAGACCAGCATTTGGAGATTGGATTGGTCGGATTTTCGGAATCCGAATATGGGGATTTAAGCGTACTTGTGGAGAATATGGTGTCTGATGAGAGGTATAGCGCTATTATGATGAGCGCGTAGGTTGAGACAAGGATAGCAATGGTTAACTTGTTTCTCTCCATTTATTAATTCCATTTGACGGGTTTTTTATTTTAGGTGGAGATTATGTCGGCGTTTAGCCTCCTCCCTACTCCACTTTTGAGGTCTTAGTCCCGCTACCCGTTATTGTCGCCTAGAATTTTGATCTCGAACCAGTACCTCAGAGGGGGTATGTGCGTAAATTTGAAAAAAATATTTTGGTTGCCTGGAAATCTAGTTTTTCATACGATAGTATTAATGTCATACTTTTCGTTTTTGATTTTACAGAATTATTACTTATTGTGTGAAAATCTATTATTTTTGATGTGTTTAAATTGAAATGTACAACGAAATTTTCTGTTTTTTTATTATAAGACCAGTTCTTAGACGAATTAGTATATCATTTTTAAATTGTTTTATTTGTATTTAAGTTAATTACCATTTATCTTTTTAGAATATTAAAGCTATTTTCTGAACTTATTAGTTAAACCTCACATATTTCATAAATATATATAGTAAAAAAATTAATATGCCTTTTTGTTAATTTTTATGAATAATGTTATATATAATAAACTCATATTTATTAATAAGAATATATTTCAAAACAATAATTTTTTTACAATAAACAGAAGATTTTTACAGGAATAATGTTGATTTCATTTGTGAAGGCGCCCTCGTAGATTAACCTTCGAAGCTCTGAGGTGGCGAATGATCTGGCACTTCATTGCAGTGAAAACCAGTACCTCTCCCTTAACAGGGACGTGTTTTCCGGAGCGTCAAATCCGCTGTAACCTCAGATTTCTTCTTGAGATCCATATTCCAGACGTGATCCATTTCATTTTATGGAAACATCAAGTTCGTAAATATTCGACTTGATTGAAAACTGATGTTCCTTATTCCGAGCAGAAATCTGATAATTTAGTTTTAATGTAGATGATGCTGGAAAGAGAGTTGGGTAAAAATGCGCAACGAAGCCAATTTGCTTCATTTGGAGACTAGGGATTTCCTGTTTAATGATTTGAGTTAAGACATTATCGATTTTTGTTATACGGCTTCTCCCGACTTTCTTATAGATGCGTTTACGGAACATAAATCCCTTTGAGGGCGATGTTATTTGCACTTTAACGCGTAGGGGAAAATCATAATCGTTGCAAAGAATGAATGTTAATTGGTAGGGGATCATTCCGGGTCTAGCGGGCTCTTTTGAAAAATCATCCACTGAGATTTCCCATCTAAGTTTACCTATTACCAGTTGGTCAGAGTTGGATTCATTTTTTTTCTGCATATTTAGCCCAATCATCAGTTTTCTATGTAACTTACACTATTTTTGAATAAATATTAATCATTCTGGGACTGTATAACTCAAAGAAGCCTAATCACTATTATGATATCAACCATCAATGCTTTCTAATATTTGTGGAGCAATAAGTAGGAAGGGTTTGACAGTATTCATTCCTGTTTTGGCACTTGTTTCAATGTATGAGAGTTTATAATTTTCAGCAAACTGCTGTATTGATTCATTCTGAACGTTTGGATGTAAGTCGGCTTTGTTGCCAACAAACACCATGGGGATATCCCCGCATCCTTGTTTCACTTCTTTGATCCAGAAGTCTAGGTGTTCAAGGCTTTCTGGGTTGGCTAAATCGAAGACAAGAACCGCACCACGAGCCCCCTTGTAGTATTTTTGGCGAACGGGTCCAAATCGTTCTTGACCAGCAGTATCCCAAATCTGTAAACGTAGAGTCTTATTTCCGACATTAATATCCTGGATGAAAAAATTCACGCCTAAGGTGATGATGTAGCTGGGGTTGAAAACGCCTTTAACATAGCGAACAATTAGGCTTGTTTTTCCGACTGCAGCATCCCCTACCACAACGACTTTAGCCCGGTGTGTATAGGCTGGTCTGTCTGAACGGTATTCGGAGGGGGGTTTAGTCATAGGAGTTCCATCACGAGTTTTTGTTGCAATTCATATTCTTCAATGCGTTCTTGTTCGGATTTGATTAACGGGGCATAATATTCAAAGAAAAGGGTTTCGTAACTTTCTCGCCGCCGGGTTCGACGGGCTATAGCTACTAATTCTTTGAGGATCATACTCAATGTATCAGTAAGCTCTAAGAATTTAACCCGTTCTGGATCAACTTGATCAAAGGATATGACACCGTGCTTATCCAAGGTGACTGGGCGTAATGCTGGATCAGTTTTCAAATGGGTTGAGAGGATCCGTTGGATATCCGTGAAATACATGTCACGTGATTGGGTTGTGATGATTTTTTGTAGAGTAACATTGTAAAATTGAGTGAATACATCTAGGAGATCCATGACTTTTGCCGTGCGTAAGGTGGCCTCACCAGTTTCCCAATGAGAAATAAGGCTGTCAACTAACTCGTCAAAGACGTGGGCACGTCGTGGATCACGCTGATACACTGGGACATGGGAGGTAATATCGGAGAAGTTTTCAAGAAACCGGTTGTGGAGCATATCCAAGTAATCACCAAATCGTGAAGGGTCGTCCACAAGATCTGTAATGAAGACTAGAAGAATTCCGTTTTCTTCGTCTACTTTGAAGAAGAATCGGGAATTTCGCATAGTCACCATATCAACAGACTGTGAGGTGATTTTGAGTGCAAGCAGTTCCACACTGGCAAGTAGCCCTGAGAGTAATGTTGGATTCTCAGTTAGCTCCACCCATGTACGGTGGTACAGGGGTCGTCCTGAGTCCCACGCAATAACATAGAAGCTGTGAATAGCCATATCACTCTACCCGAAGGGTTCAAATCCGCTATCCATATTTAGTGTTAAGGTAGCGTTTCTTTTCCTAAATAAACTGTATCCCTTTTGCTAATCTAAATGAGGGGGGTGCTGGATTCCGTAATAGAAACAGTGGATAGACAAGATATAAAATTCATTGAAATTAATGAATTTAATGGGTTCTTTCTGCTTTTACAACCGACAAAAAACAAAGAACTATCAGTTCTGGTTAAAGTCGTAGTTTTATAGATACTTAAACAAGAGAAAATAATGTAACTTTATTAGAGAAGACGTTTCTGGTGACCTTTATGTCCTCTTCTACGAACATTACAGAAATTGAAGAAGTTGCTAGTCGAGCATGGCCTGCAAAACACACTCACCAGCTAGGTGGCTGGCTGCTCCGTGCAACAGACGGGGTGACTAGACGGGCGAACAGCGTTTTACCACTAAAATCGCCTGGTACAAATGACCTTGAGAAAGCGATGGCTGTAGTTCAGCAGTTTTACCAAAGTTTCCAGTTACCTGTACGCTTCCAAATGACATCTTCAAGTCAACCGAAGGAGTTAGATGCCTTTCTTGAATCAGCGGGGCTTATCATCGATATGCAGGTGAAGGTCTTAACGTCGCCTTTGGATCGGATTTTCCTGCAAGAACCAGAAGTCGGTATTGTGGTATTTGGAGCTCCGTGGAAGGACTGGTATTCCACTTATGCAAAAGCAGCTGGATTTGATAGAAAGAATATGGCTGTACGTCAAGGGATTATTGAAAGAATCTCTGGCAAAAAAGCGTTTGCAGCTGCGATTATGGGTGATGAGGTTGTTGGGGTGGGTCTGGGTGTGCAAGAAGGACCCTGGCTAGGATTGTTTTCGTTGGTGACTGAAGAAAAATATCGACGTCAACGAGTGGCATCGACAATTACTCAGAGTTTGGTGAATTGGGGTCTCACTCAGAGAGCAACCCAGGCATACCTACAGGTCGAAGAAACCAATGAGCCCGCCCAAAAA
This sequence comes from Promethearchaeota archaeon, assembly GCA_048939245.1. Classification (GTDB taxonomy): domain Archaea; phylum Asgardarchaeota; class Hermodarchaeia; order Hermodarchaeales; family Hermodarchaeaceae; genus Hermodarchaeum. Next base: position 13,287 of record JBHLPR010000016.1, read on the forward strand.
TTGTATTACGGGTTGGGTTTCGAGGATGCCTATTCGTATTGGTACCGCGTTCCTGCTTCCAATAATTGTTGAACGACTTTCATGAAATGATGCATATTAATCGACTTTGATATGTGCCATTTGTATTAGATTTCTGGTTTCACGTCATTTTCCATTGACACAAGAAAAAGACATGGAATGGTTTTCAACAGGTTGCCTTACATTTTCGATAATATTTCTGTTATTGGGAGAGGAATAAGCAAATGTTGAAATCGAAACACTCAAAACATAGCAAGTGCTAACTCCAAGCGTTGGAGGTATTTTTAGTGAATGTTGAAAAACGCATTGAGGAGCTGATCAAAGACCTTAGTAAGCCAGGTCGCGAAGGCCTTCAAGCGAGTACGGCGCTCTCCGAAATTGGAGCGCTTGCTGTTGTCCAACTAGTCCGCGTATTAAAAGAAGAAGACGATGATTATACGCGTAAACTCGCGGCGCTTTCATTAGGTAGGATTGGAAAACCTGCAATTGATGCACTCCTAGATACTATGGAAAGTGAAGACGCGGAGGACCGACGGTATGCCGTGGAAGCTCTCGCTCATATGCCATCCGAACCCAAAGTGCTAGGCGCCATTTTCCGAGCGCGAAAAGACACAAATGATCGGGTTCGTCAAGCCGCATGGCGTGCTCTTGAACGGTTACCCCCGCAGCATATGGAACGACGTGACGCTTAGACGAATTTATGTTCCGTTAATTTGATTTCATGTTTCACATCATTCTAATTGCTACTCTATCTAAGCATCCCAAAACAAGAGAAACATAAATGCAGCCTAAAGTCAGCACGAATATTAAACACATAAAAGTAAGAGTTATCTAACGTCTTTCAATATCTCGATTTTGAGGGACAGGTATTGGCTACGCACAATAATCTGAAATCCATCCTCATTTTATTAATGCTCTTGACCGTGATTCCTTTAGCCTCATCGACTCCCATGAATACCCCCTTACATTTTTTTGAGAACCAGATCATCGGTTCTCAAAGAGTCGAGGCAAGGATGTTGGATGGAGCGCCTTTAATAGCTCCAGGACCAAATCTTGGAACCACAAATTGGACCCATAACCACATCGAAAATTCAAGACTCGAAATATGGCCCAGTGTATCTCTTCCGAGAGACTGGAGCGGTTATCGCACCCCTGACCGATATTCTTGGTTTGCGACCGAACCTCCGTATCATGTCAGCGAAGGCACCTATTCCGCAGGACAACAAGTACGTTCCAGTTCTGTTCAAACTGGTTGGTCTCAATGGTACCAATCCGGAGTAGCTGCAGACATGCGTAATCTTACACTAGATTTGGATTGGTATACTGGAACACTTCCCGACACCAACTGGGATTACTTTATGGTCTATCTCAGATTGAACGATGGCACTTACATGTATTACTACCTCACAGGTGCAAATGGCCTCACATTAACGAACTCCTCTTTTCATGTTATGTATAGGATCAATGGACCACTAAATACTTGGAATAACCTCTATCGGAATATAACAGCAGATTATCTAGCAGCACCTTTATTTCCGCTTACTATTTCACCAGGCCTTTTGGTAACAAACATCTACTGCTATCTCCAAGCCGGCCCATCTACATACCAATATATTGAATCCTATTTTGATGATGTCAAGCTCCAGAACGAGACAAGCACATTCATCGGAGGAATAACCCGTAACGGAGACTTAGAAACGGGGAACTTCAATTATTGGTATAGCTCAGGAAGGAGCGACGAAGCGTACATATTACAGAGTTCAACAGCACACACAGGATTGTCCAGTGCTAACATTACAGCATTATCAAATGGCAACTCTAGCACTGCCCAACTCTATCAAGCTCCACGAATACGAATAACAGATCAAAACCAAGGCCGTTTTAGTTGTTGGTGGCAACTTAACCAATACAATATAGGGAACGGCGATTATGCCATGGTGAATTTTGAATTCTACAATTTCACCAATTACTTCCGAATTTGGTACTTATTTGGATACGGAGGTTTCTTTCCCTATTCTAACATGACCTATGATTACTATTTTCTCATTGATAATTTCAACACCACCGGATCTTGGCAATACTTTGAGCGCAACATCTGGCAAATAAAGTCAGCTCTTTTTGGTTCAGGCGATGCGATTCTAAACAACTTTTACCTATCTGCTCATACGAATAACGCTCAAGCGCATGTAGAACTCCTAATTGACGATGTAAAATTATCAGCCCGCGCCATAACTGTCGCTGATTTTGAGGATCAACGAGCTCCTGGTACTCCGATTTATGGGTGGAATAACCAGTATTCGACTGATGTCAAGGTGACCGATCAGGGATATGGGGGCAGTAAAGCCGCGAATTGCTCCTTCTATGTCTTTGACAACACTTACCTTGAACAGGACCTCCATCGACGTCCACTCAACAGTACACGTGAAACTTACCTTGATGCCATGTGGCGCCTCGAAGACTTCTCTTTAGGAAGAATTATGTTTCATATCGAGTTCAGCGATTACCGCGACATTTACTATGTTCTGGGAATCTCGGATTGGAGCTCATATACAAATGGTAGTGGGAATGCTTATTACAACGTGACCGGCAGTGGAACTCTCGGGACATGGGTCCAAATGCATCGGGATCTTGTCCACGATTATGAAGCAGCATTTGGCAGCCTGCCAAATCTGGACATGATGTATATTAGTTTCTACGCTGAATCGGACAATGCTGCCTTAGAAGTGCTTTTCGACGACCTCTATCTCTATGATGATCCAGCCCCAATTCTGAGTAATGTTGTACATACCCCTCTAACACCCAATCATGGACAAGCAGTGCAAATTGAAGTAGATATTGAAGAACAAGACCTCGACACGGCCTGGTTATTCTACCGAGTGGATGGAGGCATATTTACTTCGATGCCTATGACCTATCAAACTGGTAACACATACAGAGCCACAATAGCTGGAGAACCCTATAACACAGTTATCGATTACTACTTCCAAGCCAATGATACGTGGGGACTTGCAAGCACCCTTCAAGATGGGGCTATCTACTTCAGCTATACAGTAGACGACCTAACGAACCCCTCGGTCAGCATCACTGCGCCAACAAGTGGAGATACGGTGAGTGGAACCATCGATGTGGAAGTGACAGCCACCGATGGTGAGAGTGGTATGAATCACGTCGAATTCGCCATCGATGGTGGCACCGTCCATACAGATACTTCTGCCCCCTACAGCTACACGCTCGATACCACCACACTCACCGATGACTCGCATACCGTCAGTGTAACAGCCTTTGACAACGAGGATAACCAAAACAGCGACTCGATAACCATTACGGTATCTAATCAACCCACCACAACCCCTCCACCCCCCGCTATCCCTGGCTTTCCCATCGAAGCCTTAATTCTCGGTATCAGCGGGGCCATAGGTATGATCTTGGTTATTCGACGCCGACGCCGCTAATCGCACTTTCGTTCCCTAGCGCTCAGCACAATGCTGGGCGCCCCCTTCTATTTTCGATGGGTCGAAAACTGAGGGCAAACCAGTTTAGTACGATGTGAAACGCTTTTTTCTTTCGATGGGTCGAAAACTGAGAGACGCACCCTTATGTTTAACATAATACAAAAACAATTAACAAATCCTTAACACAAAAAAACAACAAAAAATCAAGCGTAATAGCTATAACAATCTAAATAAATTAAATCAAAAAAACACCTAACAAATTCGATGGAAAGAACGTAATACATAGATCAACAACCCAGCAGCAACCCAAAAAACATCAAAAAACACCTTCGAACCCACTTCAAAGCCCCGAAAACACTGAATTTCTATGACGTGAAATAGCTGTTTCATTTCATAGACGATAAAACTAGACCGCGCTAAGGGCTGTTTGTTGGATTTTCCGGATAACTGGACCCAGAACCACCATGTCCTGGTCTGTAAACCAAAGACCTTTGATTGAATTGCACAGGAAACAAATTCGTTGAATATTATCCATAGTGTATCCCTTTTCGTTATCTATACGATCGACCGTGAACCCACAAATACGTCTTTTTCCTCGTAATCTCTGGAAATGCTTTGATTCCACTTCCGTTAATCCGCAATACGGGCAAATTCTTGACTCATGTTTACCAAACCGTTCATCCCATTTTCTAAATTCATTGAATGTGATGTGAAACGGAGTATTGCTTCTTTTAGCCCTTCGTTCAATTGCATTGTATTGAATTCTCAAACGACGTATACCTGTGTACAGTCTTTTTTGGCGAATTGAAGCACAGGTTTTGCATTCATTGGTTAAGCCACCAGGTCGATTTTTGTTTTTATGAAATTCACTCTTTGGAAGAAGTTTCCTACAAAGATAGCATCGTTTGTTTCCCTTTTCATGTGAATCATAAGGTTCTAGAACCATTTCACCCCCATTCAATGATGTATCTGAATTCATATTTTTTAATATTCGATCATATTTTTTGATTATAAAATCCACAATTCAAATTCTCACCAAACACCATAATAACAAAGATTGGTCTGTGTGCAAGTTTACCCTGTTATGGGGTTTGGGGCAGGGTTTTTGGGTGATTTTTGGGGTGGTATGGTGATATTTTTCAGAGAAATTGGGTAGTTAATTGTTGTTGACATAGAGTATGCCAGAGGAATTCGCTGATTTTCGGTTTTTGGTTGGTGGAGTGATTCTTGGGATTATTTTTGGTGTGTTTGTGGGTGTCCCGTTATGGATGATAACTGGCTATCCTGATTATGTGCGGTTGTTCTTTTTTCTTGGAGTGACTATTGGTGGGGCGACAGGTGCGGTGCTGACTGGGGAATCACGGCGACGGAAAAAGGCCTAAGGTGGGGCTATCGGGGGATCCATTTGTGAACCCGTTGTTTGTAAGTTAGGTATTTGTCGCCGAATTTCTCTTCCAGGATGTGTTCTTCGGCGTTGGCCAAGTAATTATAGCCAATGATGACTACCAGGAGGGGAATGAGGCTGATGAAGGAGAGTGTGGTAACCCAGAAGGCAACGTAGAGGAGGATGGATCCAAGATACATGGGGTGACGGACATGGGCGTAGACGCCGTGGTCGACAACATGGGGTTCGGAACCTTCGAAGACAATATGGGATTTGGACATCAGGTATCCTGAAACAATGAAAATTGGTATTGCTAGAACGACATTGAGGAAAAATGGGATGAGATAAACGTATGCTGTGAAACGAAAAATAAAGGAATCCAAAGCCCAGACCAGAATGAAGAAAACGAATAATCCAATTTGGAGGGTGTGGCTGCGTCGGGCTTCACCGCCGACGTGTTTGTAGTGTTTAGATGACATGAGAATTCACTTCAATATTTAGGCACACCTAAACTGACTATTTAAAGTTTCACATATAACAATAAATGGGAAAGCAGCCCAATCAGTAACTCACCGAGGGATTGGTGGAATAGAGGAGCAGAATACCTAGGATGAAGCCCAGAATAAACAAGATAATTAAAAGAATACTGGAAAATGACCATGAAGAGAAGAAACTTGCACAAAGTTCCATAATAGCCATCAGGTTCTACGCTTTTCCATTATAAGCAATTTCAAGTTACAAGCTTTTCTCTGCCTTTAACCTAAAACCTATTGGGTCTTGGGTGATAGTAGTGGTGAATTATTATGAAAACATGGCATCATACGACACACCTTAAAGATAGATTGCGGACTTGGGGGGCCTCGGTTATTGGTTTCGCACATCTCGAAGGAATTACATCATACCCCTTCAAAGACTTACCACGAGGCGTTAGCATTGGAGTGAGATTATCTGATGTTATCGTGGATGAGCTGATCACTGGGCCAACTAAAGTGTATGCTTACCATTATCACATGATGAATCGGTTCCTTGACGATTTAGCCATTAGAACCGTGAACTTGCTTCAGACGTGGGGGTACAAGGCCTTTCCAATTCCTACCTCACAAACGGTGAATAGGAAAACCCATGAGGGGCATTTATCGCATAAAATGGTTGCTACTCAAGCCGGATTGGGGTGGATTGGGAAGAATGCCCTTTTGATAACTCCAGAACTTGGTCCAAGGGTTAGATTAACTACGGTGCTAACTACTGCGCCATTGCGTACTGGAACACCCATTGTAGAGAGTCAGTGCAAAGAATGTCAAGAATGCGTGAAAGCCTGTCCTGTAGAAGCAATTCGGGGTACAAATTGGTCGATATCGAGTCAACGAGCAGATTTACTAGATGTTGATCAATGTGCCAAGAAAATTGAGCAAGGGAAAGTTGAGTTAGGGGCACCAGTGTGCGGCGTGTGCATTCAAGCTTGTCCGAAAGGGAAAAATGATTTGTGAGATTCTGGAGAATTCACTCGATGTCTCTGAATGTTCTTATTGATGGTAGAGATTTTTCTGTAGCATGGATTAATTGCTTGTAAGCAGAATGGCTTCTAGGGCTAAGATGTAGAGGAATAGGATAATGAGGACCCATGCGACTTCAGGAATTACTAGTGCACTAAGTGCACAACTGACCCCCAGCACGGCTAACACGACAAGTAGGAAGCGTGAGAGGGTCTGAATTTCAACGGTCTTCCTTCCTTGTTGTATTTCCGGTGAATTCATTTTCACATCCCTCATGAAAGTCTATAAAACCTTGGGCTTTAAAATTTCGTAAAGAGGCATCGAGATTGCTTCTAGGTCAGTTCCAAGGGTTGAGATCTTTGGTTATTTCTCTTCGTTGGCACTATTGATCGAGGCGCTGAGCTTGACTTTGCCATCTTTGTCGTCGAGTTCGATGGTGATTTGGGCTTCAACTTTTTTGGTTTGGCCAGTTTGGATAGGAAAGAGCATAAGCTCAGCGATGCCGTCTAATAGTGAATTGTCTTTTGCGTCGGAACTCATCACATCACCCCGCTGGAGAGGATGTTTCAATCAAAAGATGTGCCCAGTTTTCCCTAAGAAAGCTGGTATTACACCGTATTTATAGCTGATACCATTGAGGTTTTCGTAGTTATGTGTTGCTTATGGAATGGAGCAGTATGCGCTAGCTCTAAGAGGGTTTTAAGCATTTGACCATGTTTTTACGTCATTGGACTGGAAACGCCCCGCTAAAGGCTTCAAATGGCTAGAAAAAAGCTGGTTATGCCCGACTGTTGAACCGAGTTTGGTAATACCAGCGGTTAAATTCACTGGTTGAAAAATCAGCTACGTTAATTGACTATTAGGTGATATTAGTTATGGAACCTGAAGGACTGGCTTATGAATCTCCACCCAATCCGATTCAAACGCTTGTAAATCAAGCGATTGACCGTTTTACTGAATATATTGCTATTGAACGCGGAGGGAGCTACAAAACTTCCCGCGTCTACCGCTACGATTTGGAAATGTTTTTCAAATTCATTGGTGTGCCACCCCAACAGGTGCAATCTCACCATGTGCGCATGTTTCTCACCCACTTAAAAACTAATAGGGGTTATTCAAATGCCTCTTTACGTCGGAAACTAGCCTGCCTGCGATCCTTTTTCCATTTTCTGTTACAAGAAGAGATGATATTAACCGACCCTACAGTCGGCATCAGCACTCCGAAGATAGGCCAGCCACTTCCTCGAGTCATTTCACCAGAGGATGTCAAGCGTTTGCTCTGGGCTGCGCGAAATTCTGAGAAAAATGCAATCCGTACTCACGCAATTCTTCAGATCCTTTATAGCACGGGAGCACGTGTTTCAGAGCTGTGCGGGATAGACATCGAGGATATTGATTTTGCCGAGAGTACCATTCGGGTTCGTGGGAAAGGCAACAAGGAGCGGATTGTCCTTTTAACGGTTCCAGCTATGAATGCGATTATCGAGTATATTCAATTCCGTCCTGCCACGGGACCACTCTTCTTAAACCGTCGAGGTCAACGGCTTTCTCCGTTGACGGTGCAACGAACAGTGCGGGAAGTTGCTAAACGAGCGGGGGTTACTTCGAAGGTTACACCACATTCGCTGCGTCATTCGTTTGCCACCCATATGCTAGAACGAGGAGCCGATGTTCGGGTTTTACAGGAACTCCTGGGTCATTCGAACTTAGCGACTACACAAATCTATACTCATGTTTCGTTAGCCCATGAGCGAGCAGTCTTTCAACGTACACACCCATTAGCGGAAACTGATCCTGAGGGAGCCTATTAACCCACTTGTACCACGGAGAGCTAGAATATTCGCCGATTCTAGCTCTCCAATACTTCTTTTTTTGACTATGCGCCTAGCTCTAAAAAAAGTGTCAAGTAACATTTTGACGTAAAATGTAATTCAAACGTTCTATTATTTATTGCATAATATATATTATTTATTCGTTCTAGAGAAAATGAGTGTAAAATACAAATATCATAAATATAAATCTAAAAATTTAGGCAGAATTATAATTAAATATTTTATATAAAATATTGATGCTAAGAACCACAAATATATGTTTGATATATTCTTTTCAGCGAAAACCAATGATGCCAAGACAAATACCTTGTAATAAAAGAAAAAATAATAAACAAAAGCCTAATTTTATTATTCTATAACTAATGTTTTGAACTTATAATAATTTAACTACTTCATTCTACGGTATTTCAAAAAATCTTAGCGTTTAAGAGGGAGCAATTCCAAACAGTGCATAGAACTTCATCCGTGACATTCATGTCAGAAATTGTTAGTCTTGATCAACTAATTCGCACAATGAAAAAGAGCCCCAACTCGATGGAACGGGCCCAAGCAGCACGAGGTATCGGTCACCTCAAAGACCCTTCAGCCGTAAATGCTCTGCTCGAGACACTCTCCGATTCGAATTATGAGGTTCGAGAAGCCGCCATATGGGCGCTAGAACAAATCCGAGACGAACGCTTGGTTGAAGACCTGATAACGGATTTGAACCATGAAGATCCAGATGTCCGACGAGGAGTTGCTTATGTGCTGGGCGAAATCGGTGACCGCGAAGCAGTTGAACCTTTGTGCAATGCCTTGTCTGACACTAACCTGTATGTTCGAAAAACAGCCATTGAATCTCTCGCTTTGATCGGCGATTGGAAAGCTGTGGACCCAATTATAGCCAGATTAGAGGATGAAGACCTTTATGTCCGGCAAGCCGCTGCCAAGGCGTTAGGTGAGATGGGTGAGATGCGGGCCGAAGAGCCCCTTCAACAGCTTCTAAAAAAGGAACACGAGCTCATTGTCATACATGAAATAAAAGTGGCTTTAGCGAGACTTGCTGGCGGCGACTAGAAATCTACCTTGCTACTTCGATAAGCCGTTTCACACCGACACTAATTTGGCAAGCTAATAGCCCCTTTGGTTAAGATCAAGTGAGTTCATCAAAAAATAGATTAACTTAATGTACTTATTTATTATTGTTAAATACTTCTGGACTATTTTGTAAATCAATATTTGTTATTATGTATATTAAATCTTTATTATATTATTAATATGTTTTCGTTGCATCGAAAATATATGATAAAGAATTATATTCATTAAAATGTTAAAACAATAGATACAATTAAAATCAAAAAAACAATTAAGTATTTCGATGAGGAGAAAAAATATCATAGATAGAAATAATGTTTTTATCTAACTATAAAATAAAGCATATATAAATTAAAATAACTAAAAAGTTTACTAAAAAATTAAACTACAATCTTCAAACATCTTAGCCAATTCCAACCAAGAATAAGAAGCGTATCACTCAAAAATCAGCACTCCCACCATTACCAAGCCTGTAATGGATTCACGAAGAACCATCAGTATGACCCACAGCTAGAAGATATTAGTAGAGACGATTCAAGATCGCACTACTCAACTTCATTTTACAATGACTCGCTATACTAAAAAAATGAGAGAGAATAGGAGGACGCAATCTCTCCTATTCCGTTTCATGAGAAGTTTGGCTTTTTTTCCCAAGTCTACATGTCTGTCGCTTTGGCGCCACAAGCAGGGCAGAAACTCACGCCCGGAGGTATTAGAGCGCCACAGTTAATACAGGTGGTTTCAGGATAGGATTTGGCTGGTGCTTCAAATTCATCTGGAAAAGGCTCCTCTGGGGGTGGTTCGTCGGGGAACTCTTTGGCAGGTGGGGGTGCGCTTGATGGCGTGGTCGGTGCTGATGGTGCACGGTGGACAATACCAAGTATGGCTTTGATGAGCCAGATAATGGCATAGATGGTGATTAAAACGATGATGAGGATTACAGGTATTGACCAAGGTATATCCCGCATGATGGTGATGATGAAGTCGATGAGATTGCCATAGACGACGATGAGAAGGCCCTCGTTACTGGATTTATCCCATGTTCTAGCTAATGCGTCTTCATAAGTGACATTCGCACGTTGAGCGATAAAACTCCCTTCACCAAAGACTGTAACCTGATAGGTATGATTGAAAGATTCACCTGGATCAATTGAAGCCCAATTCGCAGTGAGATCACCGGTGACAACAACCTGAGCAAATGCATATCCTTGGTATAGTGCCCAGCTTTGGCTGTCGTCGAGATTGATATTATAGACGGTTTGATTGGGATCGATATTTTCCAACGTAATGGTTACCGTAGCGGTTTCACCGATGCGAATAGGCGTGCTGATGGATTTTCTTATGGTGAGTCCTGGGGGAAAGTCACCTTCAAAGTTGACAATGATGTTAGGAACACTAGAATCGTTTTGCCAGTGTCCGGTTGATCGGATTACCATGACACCTTCAGGCCCAGTGGTATTTACCATATCTGTGGGCGTATATGATGTGATATTAACCCCTGAAGGGAAGAGCATGGTGAATTCAAAGGCTTCTAAGGTGGATCCAAAATCGATGCTTCCAGTGTGCCCTGTGAAATCATTGACATCGAAGGTTTGTTCCGTTGTGCCGAAGAATTTGTCTTGATGTTGGCTACCCCATGCTGCGAAGGTAATAGCTTCAGGTATTTGCATGACATTTTTCATTGGTGAGGATACAGGGCTACCGCTCATGACTGCAAAATTGATGAATCCGGATAATCCAATTCCACCAGTTGAATCCTCAGCCAGTGTAGGTGTAATTAGCTCAGTGCCTCCTTCGCGTGAAGCCCCTAATGTTTCCATGTAAGCCTGGAACTGGTCGCGTCCTTGGATATCTATCGGATCTTCGCTGGGAATACCATAGTATCCATAGGCTTCGAGGCCCAAAGTCATGTTGGAGATTGGTAAAGCCATACTAAAGATTCGTTCAAAGGGTGTTGCAAGTGTTGCTTCAAATTCTAGGTGGATGGAATTGCCCCAGGCTTGGATTTCAGCGGCGCTGCCACCCATGAAGACCATGAGGATAGCGTTAGGTGGTAGCAAATCAAGTATTTCATATAGCATATCTAGTTCAGAGCCGCCTCCGGTATCATTAGTGAGGAGGGAGAGAAGTCCATTCAGGACGGTTTGGTATTCGCCCCAGCGGAAGATAGAAAGCGCAAGCAGACATTCCTGATAAGCGGGATCTGTAGTGGTATAGGACCCAACGTCACCCACTGCCATTATTGTGCTTGTCATTGACCCATCAGGGTTTATCACAAAAGCTGTGAGATCTGCTTCCCCTTCCATGGTAAAGTTTTGTGCTCGCATCGCCGAAGATATTGGCGGATTTTGATATTGAGCAAGTTCAGGAGGCGTGGCTAGCTGATAGTTGTGAGGAATACTTTGAGCGGTGGGGAAGAATACTCCACTCACGACAAAGAGTAACCCCAGTGTGGCAACAAGTATTGTGATGGGTAGCATTCGTGTGATTGGTGTTTTGTGAGAGTATCGTACACGTTTCATATTGTTCGTCTCCATGGGTAATTAATCGTGGACGGGTATGAGTAACCGTCCAATGAATCCTCCAATCATGGCTGTAACGAGTAAGATAATGAAATTCAACACGGCAGGCAGAATTATCGTATTCACGATAAAGCCCTGAATTAAGCCTAGGATGGCATTCGGATCTTGTGCACCACCACCGATTAGATCACCAATGCCTCCAGTTAAGGAGTCGATGAGAGGTCCAATGACTGGAGCCCCTAGGATATCAAAGAGCGACACATTGGGTGGAATGTTTGAGAGCATACCTACTGGATCTAAACCGCCTCCACCGGACAGTAGAAGGGGAACGATCATAGCGACTAAACCAATGATAAGCATGAGGAACGCAAGCCCAAAGATGAAGATGACAACTGGGATAGCACCCCAGATGCTTCTAACAAATAAGCCAGTAATAATCCCAATTACAGCCCAAATGCCAATGTTTGTCACAAACAGAATAGGATTAGCGAATATGAGAAACATGTACATTAGAAAGAACCGTAACCATGGACCAAAATATGGCGCAAGCCATAAGATGATGTTGTTATATTCAGCGGGAATCATGAAGAACGCTATTGAAATGGTAAGCAGAAAGCCGACGGATAATCCGATAAGTTTTCGTCCCATAGGTCTCATTCCTTACAAGTTCGTAGATATTTTGTCTCTCCGAAAACACGCCTATTAAAGTTTCTTGCCGACAAAAAGCATGACACAGTCCGTATGCTAATCTCAATAGTTGAGTTTAGCGTGTACTTTGAATGAATGCTGTTGTTTTGTGTTGTTCCTTTTCCCATTTCTTCCGAGCTGATCGTAGTTTGAATAGGTTTACTTCTTTGAAAATGAGGTCTTCTTTCCCAGGTTGAATCATCCTAGTTTCGCGATCCTTTTCTGGTGAATAAATTAATGATTCACCGAATTCAGCTACATTAACAAAGAAGCTGTAGGCATAAATGGAACGACGCGCATCGAAGTGGATCGCTTTGAAATCTTCGGTGACCGGAGTGAAAGCGGGATTGATGATAATATCGATGGGAGGCTCGAAGTTCTTTAGTTCTACACGTAGATCCATATCCAAAAAATCGCGACAAATAATGATTGCAATCCGCCCATACTCGGTATTGGCGATGATTACTGGCATTGGAGTTGATTCAGTAGCAATTCCTTCTACAATGCGTTTTTGTTTGAAATGAATTGTGGCCGGTATGTGCTTCAATTGTTTCCATAAAACTCCTTCTGGTGAAATGATAGTGCATATATTCTGCTGGGTGTCGATTTTATGATATGACCCGGGAATAAGGTACATATCGTAAGTTTTTGCTAGAGCAAATACTTCGTCTCGTAAGGATTTCGAATTGAGATCTATTGTAAGTTCAGGGAACGCTAAGACTTTGATATCTTGCGCTGCAGCCTTTTCCACAATATTCCGAAGAGTTGTTGTGATTGTTTCGATTTTTTCATTTCGAAGTCTAAAAAGCCCTGGTGCTTCTTCATAATAGAATTCGTGAAGGATATCGCCAGAGTTGGATAATCCGATTTGGGCAATACCAATTTTGAATACCGATTTTTCATGTTTCGAACTATCTTTTAGTAAATCGAGATATACGAGCTTGTATTTCTTTTTCGCTAGAAGATTGATAGCTCCTCTTTCGTCCATGAGATCGGAAACAGTTTCCTGAATCATTCGTTCTAGGAGGGCATCCAATTTGGTAATTTCTACCAGTTCTTGCTTTGATGGTTTCTCTTTTACGAGAAGATCCCATTTTTGCATTTGCGAGTTGAGAAGTTTTCGTTCTTCATCAAGCGTTTGTGTGAGTTTTTCTAATCCAGTTTCAATTGAGATTGTTTGAGCTTGGGTGAGGAGTTTGTTTGCCCGGCCCATATCCATTTCTAGGAGGGCGAGTTTGGATTGGAGTAAGTAGGTTTCAGCGAGTAAAGAATGAGAAGATTGTTGCTTGGCAATTACTAGAAGATGCTGTGCTAGTTTGGTAATATCTGTTATCAGTTCGCTTTCGCCGGTTAACTTTAGTTCAGATATTAGCAGGTCGCTAAGATGGATCATGGCAGTAACTGTGAGTGAATGGTCTCCAATTTCTTCATTGACCACACTCTCGAGTATTTCTGTCGCTTTGAGCTTTTGACGCGTCCTCCTGCTAGATTTAAGAATGAGAGCTTGAGCTACTCTGAACCGTTGGTTGATGATACGGTTTTCTGTGCGAGCATCAATCTCTTTAAGCTGTGTTAAATACCGTTCAACAAGTTCGGAGTCGTTTCTTTCAAGAGCGACCCAGATTAATTCAAGTAGAACAATAGCTGTTAGGAAATCGTTTCCAAATTCTTCATAATGAACTAAACTCTGCTGATAATATTTTAGGGATTGATGAAGATTACCTTTCTTTCGATAGACTTCGCCAATATTCGCAAGCAAGAGGGCAATGTTTTCTTTTATCCCTAATGCTTCGTAAATCTTAAGCCCCTTCTCAAATAGTTCGAGCGCTTGATCTAACCCGCCTTTCAATTCGTAGATACTTCCAAGGTTATTAAGCGCTAGTGCAATATCCGTTTGATTACCAGTTTGCTCACTTATCTCAAAACTGCGTTGATAATATTCTTGTGCTTGATTAAGGTCGCCTTTTTGCTGATAGACAACACCTAGATTAATCAGAGACAAAGCGATGTCGTGTTGATTACCGGCGGCTACTTTAATAGCAAAACTCCGTTGCTGATAATCCAATGCCTTAGTAAGATCACCCATCCTTGTATAACAATTCCCCAAATTAGTCAGGGTTATTCCAATGCTTTTCTGATTACCAAGTTCTTCATTTGCAGCGAGGGCACGATGATAAAATTCCAATGCTTGGGGAATATCTCCTTTCGACCAATAAACTAATCCTAGATTGTTGAAGGTGCTTGCTATACCTGCTTTATCCTCTAATGATTCTTTAATTTCTAGACTCCTGAGGTGATCGTCGAGGGCAATATTCAGCGCTCCTTTGTACCAATGCACTACTCCACGATGGTGTAGCAGCTCCCCTTTTCTTTGCTTGACTTCTTTCTCATATTTGGGGTCAATTTTCTTCAAAAGGATTAGTCCTTTTTCAACCGTTTCAGAGGCTGCGTCCAGGCGAGCTGAACGCCATTCGATTTCTGCACGAAGAACTAGCACATCTACCATAAGCAAGGGATTCGATTCAGCAAGAGGGGATTTAATGAGAGAGCTAAGCTTTGCGCTAGCTTGCTTTAGCTCTCCAACATCGATTTGAAGTTGAGTAGCAAGTAATTGAACGGAAAAGGTGTCCTGCGAAGATAATTTCGTAGCGGAGAGTTTGTGCAGGCGCTCTAATGCGACAGGATATTCACCTTGCTCTCTTAGTTTTCTAATGGTCGCTAGTTGCTTCTGCACCGCCTTGGACAAAGTAAATTCATCCGAATGATGATTAACCACATCCTATTCGTAATGAATCTTATAATTGTTTGAATTGGGGCGAAACGAGGTTCTAGCTTTATAGGAGCTAATGGAAGGGGAGGTAAGCCTGTGACTTTCCTACTCATATTTGATAACGCAGAAAATTACTTAATCAATCATAAAACCAATTAATTGTTGACTAAAACTAACGGGAGGAGCTAAAAGCTTTAACAACACGACTAACTGACTTCACGTGACAATGGATTCTGTTGCCTTAGTTGATGTTGAAGAGGATATCACCAAGCCTTTAGAAACAGGCTTGAATCTAATCGGTGGTTTTGGTACTCTTAATTCTCCTGTAATCATCAAGCCCAATATCTGTACAATCACGGATAATACGGGATATTCGGTAACGCATTCTTTCGTCATCGAAATCCTGCTTGAGTTGTTATATGAGCAAGATCCAAATTTGTCTGTGAGGATTGTTGAATCCGACTCCCAGAGTAAGTGGGCAAATGAGGCCTTTACAAAATTCGGCTATACAGAGCTAGCTGCCAAGTTCAAGAAAAGGGAGTATGATATCGAACTTGTCAACCTTAGTGAAAGTGTAACCGAACCCGTTTCCTTCAAGGGAAATTACTTTACTGACCCTAAACTCCCCCATATTCTTACAAAAGCAGGGTATGTTATTTCAGTAGCACAGGCTAAAACCCATTACTTGACATCGATAACTGGTGTCTTGAAGAACCTCATTGGATTCCTTCCGCGAAAGACACAAAGTTACTATCACCCTAATATCAACGAAGTCATCGTTGATTTAAACCGCCTTATCCCAATCGATCTGAGTATTGTCGATGCACGTATGGGTGTAGAGGGATGGAATGGCCCCATGACGATTCCCCTGAACAAATTCGTTCTTGGACATAAACCTGTTTCAGTGGATAGTGTACTCGCCCAGCTCATGAATTGTGAACCTACACAGATTCAACACCTCGTACAGTGTGAGAAATATGGGCTCGGAACCTTAACTCCACAGATTATTCGTACCCCGGAGAGCAATAAAAATGTCTAGACCTTCAACCCAGCAGGTATTTACTGACCTCGAGTTCTATCTTTGGCGAATCCGATATGCCCCTGAACAAGAATGGCACCCAGAAATTATGATTATGGTTTCAGAAAAGACCCGCTCCACCCTGCAAGAAGCGGTTACATCAATGATAACAGACTTCAAGCAATATGGGGAAAGCACTCGAAAGTTCCTGTGTAATCCTCCTGAAGATATTGACGTACAACGTTATGCGAAAGAAAATAACGCGGAAATAGAATGGTTGATTTGGCTAATACTCCGGATGCATCCTGTAAGTTCACCTAAAGCAAAATATGAACTGAAAAACAAGGCAGTGACCATTTTTCTAGATGAACAAGAAGCATCAGAGCTGCTTGGAATTCTTGATAACCAATTGAACCCACAGAGCAAGCACTTCCAGGGTCAATCAGTACATAAGGGGCTTTATTTTGTTAAGGATTGGCTAGGAGCAAAGAAATAGAGGGATGAGAAGGCTGTTACCAGTCCTCCTCATCATCTTCGTCCCAGTCTTCTTCCCATTCTTCTTCTTCGTCTTCAGGGGGGTGATCCCAAGGGTTCATTTTTAGACCTCCATTAATGGTTCTACATGATAATGTTCGACAGAGAATTCAACCCCTACACGTTGAGTTGCGCAGGAGATGCACTCCTGGTTTTTGAGTAGAGGTTGAGCAGGTGAGGGAATCATTCACTGATAAAAAGCAGTTATTTCTTGCCTTTCTTTTCAGTGGTTTTTCCCTTGCTCTTTTTCTTTCCTGATTTCTTTTTGGCCATGAGAACCACAGCATTCAATGCCCATACATGGAGTTGTAAATGTAAATTTTTGAGTATGGAAAAACACCAATTTCACGGTCGAAATCGAAAAATAAAGCCCCAAACTGTTTCTTCTGAATAAGAAAAGCGAGATTTCGTTCATTCGGAAATTTGGATTCCAATTGTGTTTGAAATGAAAAAAATAGGGAAGAAATGACGTTATTTTAGGTGTCACAAATATCTAGTTGGTGGCGGACTCGAGTAACAGCGGATGCAACTCGACCCACTATATCAGTGATATCTATCCCGAATTCGTTTTGGAAGAATTGAGATTGTTTTCTAAGTAGACGCAGTTGTAGTCGCAACTCTAAGAATGGCTGTTTGAAACGTTTTATTTTATTAGCCTGCGAAGAGGCGTTCTTGATTTCAAAATAGACTTTACGACAACGTCTCACAATTCCTTGGGCACGTTTTTGAAGATGCGATCGAACTAGTTGAGGAATCACCGTCTCATTGGCGGTACCAACTAATTCCAATCGTGGAGCATACCATACTGGAGTTCCTAATTCCAAGAGTCTAGACATAAACTCGGCTGGACGAAGTAAGGCAGGTGAATACTGGCGAACACGCTTGGTGCGTATTTGAGGGAGTAGAAACAAACCAGGTCGAATTCGTATTAAAGGAGTCCGCTGAATACATCGAGACAATTTTCTTCGTTGAAAATCATTTTTTAGAGGAGCAAAGAACACTAAGAGAAACCGTCGCATATTCTTTTGAAAAACCTTAGATGAAGTTTTACTGATTCGAGTTATTTCTCGTCGTGGAACAAAAGTAAGTATGTTTGAGTTCTCCAGATAAGGAATGAAAGGATCTGATTTCTTACGCCTTCTTTGTGCATATAGCCCAGATCGCAAACACACAATTGTATGTTGCATGGACGGAAGCTTCTTCTCTCTAGTAATAAAATACTTAGAAAACCCTTTCAGCATTGTAATGGAACTGTGTCCAAGCTCCGCTGACCCCTCTGTAGTTGAGCAAATTACATCATCCTTTGGGATTGATGTCATCTTGTTGAAAAGGTACTAAATCTTACTATTTTTCCCCAATAGCAAGTGGTATTTTACCCTTTCTATTTCGAGCAATTGACAACTGTCGGATGGAGATTTCACTAAGTTAGGAGCTAGATCGGACTGTGAGGTAGAAATATTCTGTTTCCGTATGGACACCATCCACAATGATGCGTAACTCGATGATGAATGTCGAAAGGAGTATTCCAAGTTCTAAGTTCTTCGCATGGATAGTAATCGTCCCACCCATTAGGTCCATGGGGTACATGGTGGACATACCGACATTGTAAAGGTAAAGTCCACCAGAATAAGTGGGCGTGATGTTGGCACCATGATAGATGACATCGAAGTTGGAGCCATAGGTAGCAAGTTGGATGGTAACGTCGTTGGTGGTAGTGTTCCCGTTCTTCACTAGATAGTTTAAGTAAGTATCCTCGCCCACATTAATGTCGAAGGGATCAAGGTTTGTCTCAACAAAATTTACTCCTGTCACTGTCTGATTATAACCGAAGAAGAACTTCGCGTATGCTTCTGCTACAGTTGCACCATATGATACATGGTTGATATCTTCAGCCTCCACCATGCCTACATATACAAGGGTTTCAACCAAGGATTGTCCTTGAGCTTGTTCAGCGTAGACAGGGAACAAGTAGATGAGCTTTTCACTCAACGTCATTAATAGTCGGTTGCCAATTCGGTAGGGTTGGATGAGTACGAGGTCCGAACGGGCTTGTTGTTCGAAACTTTCAACAGCAGGATCTACTCCAAAGACAGGACTGGTGGGGACTTGAGTTGAAGGGTCAAGGGTGCCAGCACGGGCAAAGACGCCGGTTCCAACTTCAGGTCCATTCTTGAAGAGGTAAAATCCTGCCATTTTTTGGGCTTCGTGGCGAATGTAGCGGACAGCTTGGTATCCAACCCAATTTAGGGTACCATTGAAGGGAAAGAGCACATAATGAATATCAGGTTGGCTGCTAGGTTTTTCGAAGAAGTCCGAATAATTACGCCAAACCCACGGGTTATTGACATGATAGTAGAAGTCAACGGCGAGCTGGTAATCAATGAGTGCTTCGGGATATCGGAGCTGATCTTCGAGCCATAAGGGGACATCAACCCAAGGATACCAGGTTTCGTAAAGTGACTCGATGAAAAATTGAGCAGGATCAGCATTGGGATTGCGGACCCAGGTAATTTCTCCATTTGCACAGTTAATCACCGCAAAGCCAAGAAGGCGTAGATATGCAGACTGGGCATATTGTAATTGCATGGGATACCCGCTAAATATAGGAACACAGTAGTAGGCTTCACGGTCGATACGATTGAAAACTAAGTAGGGATCATTGTCAGTATACATGAAGGGCAAAAGAATTGCTTGAACTCTTTCTTGGATGTCACGGTGCATTAAGATATTAGCAACAGGTTCATTGAATGCAAGCCAAGTGAAGCTTAGATCATCAATACTCCATATTAGCTTCTTTAGACCCAGCTCAGCTCCTGAAAGTCGGTAATCGGGTTCCCCTTCCCAACTATAGACTCCAGTTTCTGGAGCAATCGAGGTATCCACAAGTACAAAGCCTTCGAACCCATTGTTGTAACTACTGGGTGGGCTTTCACCATAATAAATAGGCATATTAGCATTTACACCGAAGATGCTGTAGAACTGGCTTGCTGAGAGAAATTCACCAGTGGCACTACTTGCATCCAGTGCCGAAGCGCCTTCAGCGTGTGTGTAGAGGATATACTCTTTATGGAAGTCATCTCGGCTAGGTGGTGTGAGTGAATAAGGAGTTATCCAATATTCGCGGCCCCCAACAAAAACAATGTCGCTGTCAGAAAGTGACATCCAGTTGGCGATAGTTTGGCTTCGCATTTTATTTCGGCTAGCTTCGAAGTCCCAGAGCCTAGCGTGTCCTAATATTTCCCCATCTGAGACACTTGTATTATTGACTAAAGACTCATAGGGAAGTTCACTAACATCGGGCCCTCCAGCCCAGTTGGTGAATTGAATTTCTTTGGTTACTAACGGATCCCAGTGCCAGGGTTCCCACATTTGTCCTTGGATTGGTCCTGCCACAAGATAACCTGTGTAGAGAGCAGGTCCAGCAATGAGCACAACTGTAACGATGCCTAGTCCCATATAGATCCGCCGGTTCATTCGGGGAACCTCTCCTGCACGCCCATATCGTCCAAAGATGGTAAAACCGAAGGAAATAGCACACACAGTGGTAAAGAAGACAAAGAGAATGAGAATTTGGATTACAAAAAATTGAGTGCCTACATCAACTTCAATATAAGGGACTCCAAGTAATACCCAGAAAAGCGCTAAGACAACTAGAAAGGAAATTGAAGCTAATACCCGAATTTCAGGGTATTCGGTTGACCCTCCAATGCGACCAAAATAGTGGATAAGGTCAAGAACCACACGAACAGCGATGACGATGAGTAGAAGGGTCATGAAGGTAAACAAAATCGTATATTGCACTTCGATAGTAGAGATCAGGTTGGCAACGACATCAGCAGACACCATGGGATTGAAAATCAATTGAAACACTTCTGTTACCTGACCCCAGTTACCCACTCCTGAAGCAGAACTCTGGAATAACAAAGCCACATATCGCATATTCTCAGTGAAGATGAAGGTTAAGAGTAAATACGAGCCTGCAAACAGAAGGGCTTTCCACCCAACAACCATATACCATGGTGGTATACGTCGACTGCTTAACCGATCACTCATATAGATAAGGTTAAGCGTCTTTGATTCCCAGGGCAGTCCAACAAAGGTAATAATCAGAGCCATAGGTACGCCAACAAAGAAGAGCAGTCCATTAAGAGAGTAGGTGGCCCACCACGATACACCTGCCTTGGTCAAGTACATGACATCCAGCATCTTCCAATCTAAGAACATATTCTGAATGCCAATCGCGGAAACAGCAATTACAGCAATAATGATTGCTACGACAATGATTCCAACGAGAATTTTTCGTCGTGCTCCACTAATTGTTATTATACGACGAGAATCGTAACCCAAATCTGACACCTTTTCAGCTAATTTGACTTTCTGTTTTCTACAACTACCCTAGAAATACGGCTTTAAGACTTTTGATAAGCCGCCAGGGATAACGGTTGCAAAAGGGTTAAGTTCATCTATTCGGAATCACTGGCAGAATCGGTGGAACCAAGATGAGGAAGAAATTGGTCGTCTCCGTATCAGGTAAAGGAGGCACAGGAAAAACCACTATCGCAGCCTTATTGCTTCACACTTTACTCCGCCATACAAAACATCAACTCTTGGTGGTTGATGCAGATCCCGTAATGAACCTCCCTGCGATGTTAGACATCTCTGTTGGAATGAGTGTAGGCGAAGCAGCTACACAGCTCCGTCAAGACATTGATGCAGGAAATATTCCCGCCGCTTCTTCGAAACAAGATCGTTTGGAAGGTGAAGTCTATGAAGCTCTTGTTGAAGGCGATCAATTTGATTTTTTGGCAATGGGCCGGACTGAAGGAGAAGGGTGCTATTGTTATGTTAACCGAGTACTTACGCAAATTCTCGATACCATCACGGCGAACTATGATGTAACACTCCTTGACATGGATGCTGGCCTCGAGCACCTGAGTCGCCGTACAGACCGAAATGTGGATGTCTTAATCATTATTATCGACCCATCCAAAATGGCCTTCGATGCAGCGGTACGGATTAAAGAATTGGCGAAAGAAGTTCATATTGATTTTAAGCGAACCTGGGTGATTGCCAATCGATTTCCGTCTTCAATGATTGATGAAGTTGCTGCAACACTTGAAACTAAACTCAATGCTGTCGGACTTGAACTTGCAGGGATTGTTCCTGCAGATGATCAAATTGCCGAGTTTAATCTAAAAGGAAAATCTCTCCTTAAACTCCCAGATGAGCATCCTGCAGTCGTTGCAGTTGATGCAATCGCAAAACGAATCGGCCTGCTCAGCGAAGAAGAACTCCTCGAACTCCTTGGACGTGCATAACCTTAACAGAATACGCAAGACGAAGCCTTTAGGATACCAGAAACACAAGTCTTTTCTGAACGTAACACAAGGTAAGACCGGATATTGAGGGTGCGCTGAGAAGGAGATAGGTAATCATGTCCTCAGAAATATATCTCATTAAAGGGGATAATCGAAGCCAAGCTATCCCCCAATTACTTGAACAATTTCGTCTAAAACAATTTAAGAACAAAAATATTGCAATAAAAGCCAACTATAATAGTGCTGATCCTTATCCTGCGCAGACCCATCCTGAAACCCTCAAAACACTAATTAAAAGTTTACAAAATGCAGGAAGCAAAGAGATAGTGCTGGCTGAACGCAGCGGAATGGGCGATACCAGAGAAGTTCTTGAAAAAGGTGGGATAATTAATCTCGCCAAAAAACTTCAGTTCAAAATCCAGGTACTTAATGATTTACCTTTATCCGGTTGGCTACATTTCGATATTGAAGGATCACATTGGGATCGAGGATTCCTCTTTGCACGAATGTTCATTGATGCTGATTGCATTGTCCAAACCTGTTGCCTGAAAACACACAAATTCGGAGGACACTTTACGCTTTCACTGAAGAACTCGGTAGGTATGGTTGCCCGATATAACCCTCAGGACGGTTACGATTACATGGGTGAACTCCATGGTTCCCCTCATCAACGAGAAATGATAGCAGAAATCAATACCGCTTATGAACCTCAACTCATACTCATGGACGGTGTCGACGCTTTTATTCAGGGTGGACCTGCAGTCGGTGAAAAGGTGAATCCGAAGATGTTACTTGCGGCAACTGACCGGGTCGCGCTAGATGCTGTGGGTGTTGCCATTCTTCGCCATTATCGGACCACAGAAGAGGTTGATGCAGGTTCGATATTTCAACAAGAACAACTTGCTAGGGCTATTGACTTAGGCTTGGGTGCACGTTCATTAAAAGATATTAAACTTATCCCTCTTGACGATTACTCAGAAAGATTCTCAGAAGACATAGTAACGCAATTTGCAAAATAAAATCAGTACAACTTTTTTGTCACTGAGAACAGTACAGAAACACTTTTGCCAAGCCTTTAATCAAAATAATCAAAGTTCTGTTTTACCGAATAGCTTCTCGTTTGAAGTTAGGGGCTTAGAAGGTGAGACCAACTAGAAGTAGAGTTCTGTTAGGAAAAGTTGGAGTGTATAGTCTGTTCATGATCGTATTACTTCTAATTCCATTTGCACCCGCATATTCCCCTTTTAAAGTGAATCTAGTAGAAGAAAAGCAGCTTAAGAAACCTGATAAAGAAATCATAAGCAGTTCAATTCAATGATTTTAGGTAAAAATAGTAAAACGCAAAGTGTTGGTTAATAAAGAATGCGTGCAAATAGATTTTTAATAGCAGTTCCTTGAGGGGTTTTAGACATTGTCTGATTTCCATTAGGGGTATGATACAGTATGGGATTTCTTGATCGCCTAAAAACACCTAAGGGTACAATTAATGTAATTTTTGATAAGGAGTACCAAAGTCTGAGAGAAGGCCTTTCAGGTACTCTGCAGGTCTCAGCCTCTGAAGAGTTTAATGCAGAGGAGTTGCGCCTTGAAATTCATGT
Source organism: Promethearchaeota archaeon (assembly GCA_048939245.1). GTDB lineage: Archaea > Asgardarchaeota > Hermodarchaeia > Hermodarchaeales > Hermodarchaeaceae > Hermodarchaeum. Next base: position 36,987 of record JBHLPR010000016.1, read on the forward strand.
CACCGAATGGACACAAGCTACCGAACAACGAAAACAGGGTGACCAAACGATTACGGTTACAGCAAAACAGACCAAAGTGTTACATCAAGGAAAACATGCTGTGTATGGTCAAATGCAATTCACAAATGGCTTTTCGCAGCAAATTCCCTTTAACGTGCACCTACCACCTGGAATACCACCAACATATCAAAGCCAAAATGTTCGGACGACCTGGTTAGTCAAAGGGGTCATAGAGGTTTCCGGTCGACCTGATATCACTAGCCACGAAACAGAAATGAAAGTCACTTACTAAGAAGTTCTTTCACTTTCTCCCCATATTTTTAAGCATTTCAATAACTTCTCGATCGGGAACATCATACCAGTTTTGATACGCGTCAGCCACTGCAAATACATAACCCCATCCAATATGAGGGCAAATCAGCTCATCGACGACTTCTTGCACTTTTGATACAGCGCTTGACGAAGCTGTTGGCACCGCCACAATTATTTTTTGGGGTCTCAGTTGTCTAACCGATTCAACGGCAGCCAGCATTGTATATCCAGAGGCTAAGCCATCATCAACCAATACGACAATACGCCGTTCAGGCGAATAGCGACCAGTAAGACTCTTAAACGCACTTTTTCGCTTTTCAATTTGCTCTCGAGTCCGTTGAATCACTTGCTCAATATCCGCCTTACTCAATCCAATTCGACTAACAAGTGTCTCATTGAGAATGACCGTTCCCAAGGATGTGAGAGCCCCAAACCCCGCCTCCGGATTGTACGGAATTTGAAGCTTTCTGACAATCAACAAATCCAAATCACAACCCAGCATTTCTGCGATTGGCCCTGCCACCGCTAGTCCACCATTTGGAATAGCTAGGATTAATGGAACTTCCGTCAACGCGAAGGCTAGGAGTTTCTCGCCTAATACTTTCCCGGCTGAAGCACGATCTTGATATTGTGCACTCAATCAGAACACCTGAATCCTAGAAATATTCAGTTCTATCTTTTTAACCCATAAATAGACTCCATAAAATCCTACCCATCTTTGAAATCAGAGCTTTTTTGAAGGAAAAGGCATTTGTTCAACTTGTTTATAATCATGTGTTAATTGGAGCCTGATTTTAATGGAAGTTCGTAAGGTCATGCGCTTGGGGATGTCATCCCTTGTTGTTTCCGTACCAAAGGAGTGGGCAGATAAATACAAGCTTGACCAAGAAAGTCGGCTTGTCCTAATACCTCAATCAGATGGTAGTATTGCACTATATCCGCAGACTGTGCCTCGTGAGAAACCAAGGACAATCAATCTTAAAACAAAACCCGACGATCCGCCTGGACTGCTGGAACAAAGAATGGTAGCAGCCTATCTCACCGATTTTGATGAGATACACATTCAATCTGAAGGAGTCATTACTTCAGAACAACGAGAACGTCTCCGACGCTACTTGCGACTTCTAACCGGCTACCAAATTATGGAATCCAGCTCAAGCCACCTACTAATCCTGAATGTGGCAAGAGTCGCAGAAATGGATGTAGAACGAGCCCTCTATCGTGTCCATACCATTGCCACTTCAATGCTAAAAGACGCCTTGAAAGCCTTACAGAATCGGGACCCAAACATGGCACGAACCGTCATCGGACTTAAAGAAGATGTTAACCAGTTTTATTATCTAGTCAACAAACAGCTCCGACGTGCACTACTTGATCCAAACATAATGAGCCGTATTAACATCACTGCCATTGATGCCTTGAACTATAGCATGGTTCTTCACGCCATTCACTCCGCCTCTAAAGCCTCAAAAGCCATTGCCAATGCTGTACTTACACTCGGCGAACACGACTGCCCTGAAGACATCCTCAAACTCGCCCTACGTAATGGCCAATTTGCCACCCGCCTTTTTGAAGACGCAGCTAAAGCATTCCTCACAAGAAACGATGTCCTTGCCAACGAAGTCATCAATAATGGAGGAACCTGCCCACCTATGCGACAACAAGCGGAACGGCTTATGGAACGCCACCTTGTTAAAATCTGTGAAGACATGCTCCCCACCCTTTCTCCCGAGTCCTGCTCTCTCTTTGGTCCTCGCCAGGTGGCTCTCACCGTCCTTGAGCAAGTCTTTCAAAGTAACAGCCAAATCGCTGTGGCAGCCTCCACTATCTCAGAGCGAGCTATTTGGCGATCCTTAGAAACCCAACAACCCCCTGCAAAAATTACAAAACGTAAGAGTGAAATTAAGTTAAAAACGAGTAAAAAGAAAGCAAAGAAGGAAAAAACTAAGAACTAATTTGTTCTTTTAGATTAGAAAAATCGCGATTGCTTTTCCTTTTTCACTTTAAATACTTTGGATGTAACAATACACCAATTTGCTTTACATATGTCAAGAGATTTGTCGCAGATTGTTTAAAACTTATATATATCTATTGTATATATGATATCAGTAAGGGCAGTATCAACGATATGTGATTCAGCCCTTGGACGGGATCAAAATGAGCGAAGGATTACGAAAGGTCGTGGGATTAATTCCCCAAGATCAAAGAGAACCTGTATCAACGGCACTCCTTGATTTGCTATTGAAAACAAAAGCAGCCAAGAACGTTCCAGCACGGGAAGCAAAGATGATCTTACACCTGATGATGCGAGACCTAATTGCCACCGAGTTGGGTCTGGAAACCCTCTTCACCTGCGCACTTCGTGCTGAACCGGTGAAGACCCTTGACGTTATCGGTGACGTTCTCGGTGGCGCAATGGCAGCAGAAGAAGTAGTCAAGGCCTTATCCACCTTGACAGTGGCGCAATAACCCCTGCGTCCTGCTGAGTGCCTGAGGGATTCCATACATCGGCGGGTCCCTTTTCTGGTGGACCCGCTGGTGAAATCTTTTTAACCGATTTGTTACTCAACTGAAAAGTGGGATTAGTTCCGATTTTCCAGACGCCCCGAAGCATTCACTTTGATATGCCAGTCGAAAGGCTATTTAAACCCGAATCTTTGACAGGTAAGGGGATATTCCGTTGATATTGCTTGGCACAGCTGGGTGGAAGTACGATGATTGGGTCGGGAGCTTCTACCCATCAAAGAAGCACCAATTCACCTATTTTAGTAAAATCTTCAATACTGCAGAGATTAATTCGACATTCTATAATTTTCCCAGTAGAAAAGTTGTAGGGTCCTGGGCTCGTGCACCGGATAATTTTCTCTTCACTGCGAAGGTGCCCCAGGACATTACACATAAATTACGACTAAAAATAGCAGATGGTGCGGATCAACGAATGCACGAGTTTCTGCAATTGATGGCTCCGATGCGTAAAAATAACCGATTGGGACCATTACTCATTCAGCTACCACCGTCATTTGACTACGGGGAGGCAGACAATTTAGAAGAGTTTTTACAGATTCTGCCAGAAGATTGGGAATTTGCCGTTGAATTCCGTCATCTTTCTTGGATGCAGGATGATACTTTTTCAATTCTCCGTCAATATCAAGTCGCGTATTGTATTGTTGATGAACCATTGTTACCTCCAAGAATTGAGGTCACGGCGCCGTTTGCCTATATTCGTTGGCACGGACATGGAAAGAAATTGTGGTACTATTACCTATACAACAAAGAGGAGCTAGAAAGCTGGGTACCTAGAATCCAGGAAACCGTGAAACAAACCCCAAAGAACGTCTACGGGTACTTCAATAACCATTGGCACGGATTTGCTGCCCGTAATTGCGTGGAAATGATGGAGCTACTTAGTTTACAACACAGGATGCCAAAGCATGTTCGAGATAGAGTAAATCGGGTCACGGATGAACGCATTAAAAGTAAAGCAACACAACAGAGTGCATTAACCGACTTTTCCGATGAATAACTATCGAGGATTAGGGACCTTATTGGTCATCTTCTTTCACCAAAGATTTGCGTTTGATTTTAGTATACTGATACACTGGAATACCAAACATGCCACCAGCAAATAGCATACTGAAGGCTAGGATTAGATAATCATAGCCAAAGGGATGTGGGCCATAAATGCCTTGAACCCAAACAAAGACTAAGATGATTATGAATACCACGGCTGCCTGAACAACATACATCAGGCTGATAGATGGTTTTTTGTAAGTATCATAATAGTAGCTGAATGCTAGGGATATACCATAGATTAGCCCCAATCCCAAAGTCCAGAGAAGATTTAGAAGAAAACCGAAATAAATGGTGAGGAGAAATAAAACTAGCATAAGAAGAGTGAAAATAATGATGGACGGTATCCAAAGTTTTTGTGCTGAAACGGTTGTTTCGGTCATTGAAAGAACCTGTCCGTATTGTTCAATTTAAATCTCAGATTTAGTTGATGTGTTCGAAATTGGAGAGAAGATGACTCCATAAGATATTAGCCATAACCCGAGGAGCATCATGACCCGTCCAAGGGTGATTACTGGGCAAATATTGATGACCCTTGTTTCAGCGATACCACCAACGAGAACAAGAAGCAACCCAAATATCATCAGAAAAGGAATCAGCCTCCGCTCTTGTTTTCTGAGCTGTTTATAGTAATAACCTAGGGCAAGAATAACGAAAAGTGCTAAGGAAAGGCCTATAATTAGTATGATGAAAATATCAGGTCGGATGTCAGTGATAAGTCCGGAGCATGCTAATTCGGCTGTAGCAGGATTAGCGATGAATAGTAGATCAACTGTAACAATCAGCCAGGGGATGAAAATGAGAATGAGAGTCCATTTTTTGGTTTCGAACCATTCCGGGTAGCTCAGAAATACACTCCAGAGCCCAATGAAAGTAATTCCAAGCATCGAGAAAATCCAGAACCATTGCCAGAAAGGAAAAATCGCGAATAGAGTAACTTGACCGGGTATAGTTGCAGAACGATAAGTCCAGCCAGCATGAGCACCAAAAAAGAATAGGAGCCCGAATCCAAAGAGCAGAATCAAATATTTATCAAATCCACTTCGTTTCCGGCTTAGAAATAAGCAGATGAATGCGAGAATGAGGGTTGAAATTGTGAACGTTATACCGATACCGAATGACAAGGCATTTTGAAGAGCATATTGCATTGTAAATATTCCTCCGAGTTGCAGAAGTTCATCTCTAACCATATATAATCTTGACTTTACTAGCCCATGTTTTTGTGGATATTCATTTGTGAGACTCTATACTTTGGCGAGACACCTTTAAACGAAAGGTTCCTCGGTGCGGAAAGGGAATTTTAGCGCAAGATGAAATTAGCTAGTCGGTATCCAAACCAAACTAGGATGAACCCGACTGCCGTTACTACACGAACTGCGATGACA